>NZ_ASSJ01000041.1 GCF_000473895.1 Rubidibacter lacunae KORDI 51-2
AGGAGCCGATCGGTTTCGGAGGGTTCTGACTTGCGTCTGGGTATGGGTTGCGGTCTCCTATTGGGTTATCTCTCTGACCGCTTACACAAAAAACTTTACAGGCTCTACTTTTCGTGAATAATCCAGGTTAGGGCGTCGACCTTGGAGTTAGCGTTCTCGTTGTGACATTGGGCAGCGATCTTAGCGAGCATCCGGGGCGTTTACTGCCGGATCCGTGTCGTCCGTATAATGGCAGACAAGCTACCGAAGGGATGAGGTGGACGTGCAGCAGCGGGTACGAGTGCGTCCGGGCAAATTGCTGCGTGGCGGTGAAGTACGCGAGGTCGCAGTCGATGTGTTTGAGGGTCGACTGTGAAACGAACAAGGAAGAGGGGGCGTCAAGGCTTGATAGCAGCCCGCCACCATCCACCGACCGGCAACGTTTGACCTACACCAATAAACCACAGCAATTGTTGCGATTGCTTGCATGATGTGCAGTACATTAGTATCATCAAGAGTGTGCGTGCTGCAGTCGATTTCAGGTCCGCGCGCTTGGGAGGCAGTCGCGCGACGATCCCATGGGCGGCGTTCACAGGGATCGATCTGGCGTCTGCGAACTTGACGAAGCTCCATATCTAGTGTTTGATGTTAGAGCGTAGGGCTGAAGAACCCTAAAGACTCCCCATTGATTCTACATCAGTAGGCTTCCATGGTCGGACAAATCGAAACGTCCAAGCTCGGCTCCGACGCGCCTTTCCCCGGCGGGGTCGAGGGTTTGGTTCAGGTATTCACCGGAGCTCAGCGCGCCTTTTTTACGGGTGTGATGGCACAAGCGCTGCGGCTGGCAACACAGGGTACTCCAGTGCTCGTGGTTCAGTTCCTTAAGGGCGGCATTCGTCAGGGCACGGAGCACGCGGTCCGGTTGGGCCAGCATCTGGATTGGTTGCGCTGCGATCTAACGCGCATTATCGATACGGCAGAGATCGAGGAAGGTGAGATTTCGGCGCTGAGGCGGTTATGGGAGCATACCTCTCGGGTTATCGAGGAAGGGCGCTACGCACTGGTGGTGCTCGACGAGCTGAGTTTGGCGGTTCACTTTGGTCTGGTGCCGCTGGATGAGGTGTTGTCGTTGATGCGCGATCGCCCCGCGCCGGTGGATCTGATTTTGACCGGACCCGAGATGCCCCAGCCTATTCTGGACCTAGCGGACCAAATTACCGAAATCCGCCGTTCGCATCAGCCATAGTTTTTAGTCGGGTTTTTAGCTGACATGGGATCGGGAGGCGATCGCTTGGGAGTCCGCTGCGATCGCTATTACTGTTGATTTTTACAGCGATTGTTCCTTGCCAGGGATCCTGACATTGATGCCCGAGACATTGATGGCAGAGACTTTATGTATGTGCTTGGTGATAGCTCTTGCAAAGAGGTTGTTTCAGGAGGCTAGGGTTTGTTCTGAGCCACTCGAAAAGCAACCTTCGTGGAGTAGTGCGTATAAGCCCTGCCGATCGGGATGTTTCAGGCTCAGGCGATACTCGAGCTGCGGCATCGCCATGCTTCCCCGGGCCTTTGAGGCGTAGATCTGCCGCCTGCGCGATCGCGATCCAGTGAGGCGTAGGGTATGTTGCCAGAAGTAAAGTTTACGGGGCGCTCGTGCTTCAGCAACTCATTACCCTCTTTGCTATCCTGGCGGCCTTCGGTACTAACGTTTGGTCGAACGTCGCTCCGGCTAACGGTGAGAGCATCGGCGAAATTGCCAACACGCGCTTCGGCGACGTTTTGATTACCCCCGCCAACTACGCCTTCATTATCTGGGGTGTCATCTATCTCGGTCTCATGTGCTTCGCCATCTACCAATTGCTGCCCGCGCAACGTACCAACTTACGACTGCGGCAGCTTGGCTACGCCCCCGCGATCGCCAGCGCCGCTCAAATCGCCTGGGTGCAATTTTTCCTCACCGGACGCTTCGACCTATCCCTCTTGGCGATGCTCGCAATCCTGCTCGCGCTGATATGGGGTTACTTACGTGCTGGCATTGGCAGCAATCGCCCTGCGCGCCTTCAACGTTGGCTGGTCTGCATCCCGATGAGTACATACCTCGGATGGATTAGCGTCGCCACCGTTGCCAACGTCGCCACCGTCCTCTACGAACGTAACTGGACTGGTTGGGGCATCTCCCCTGCTGTCTGGACGGTCGTCGTTGTGTTGCTCTCCGGGGCGATCGCCGCGATCGTTACCCTGCGCCGCCACGATGTCGCCTTTCCCCTCGTGTTCGTCTGGGCGAGTGTCGCGATCGCCGTCCGCAATCACTCTGTGCCGAGCATTGCTTGGACCGCAGGCGGCCTGGCGATTGCCTTGGTTGTACTCCTATTATTCCGTTGGGTTCCCACCCGCCGCTTGTCGCTGCCCGACCAACGGAGGGGGGATCGGGTGCACTGAAGACGAACTTAACTTGGTGCAGAAATAGATAAGCATGCAAACTCTATAAGGTGAAATGGGTTCTGCAACATCAGTGTTTTCTGATGCTCGGGTCTTAAAAAATAAAAATATACGCAGACTAGGACAGCTTGCCGAGAGCGAGCTCCATTGCTTCCCGAATTGCGTAGCGAACGGAAGATGGTGCGGCGACTGATGCCCACCATCCACAACTTGGCGAAGACTCAGCGGCGTCTGGTCGGGATAAGCTTCGATAATTCGATAAAGCATAGGAACTGCTCCCAGCCAGCGACCGTATGGCTGCGATCGCCGTAGGGATTGCGCGGCGGGTGTAGGTCGCGCGTTTCCCGATCGCGCTGCATCCAGTGGTAGATGGGGTTGCGACTGATATAGAAGTCAGTCCTTGCCTCCGCGATGGTCATATCACCCCACTCGATCGCGTTGAGGACTTTGCCGCGAAGGTCATGGCTGCGATTTGGGCATGGGATGAGACGGTGCTGGACGTTCTCATCCACCGTCCTATACAGAACAGTGTTTGCTATACGTTCTCAGACCTGTCTTAGTATGTCCTGAAGCCTGGCAACTATGGCTGAGTTGTCATTGGCGACGCGAGACGAATTAGTCGCAGCTGTCGTTGTATAGCGTCTCTGGCAGGGGTGCAACAGAAGCTTTGAGGGAGCGGCCGCGTGTTTAATCGACTCGTAGAGATTGAGAAAGCGATTCTGAAAGTAGCTGCCGTTTGGGGCAGGATAGCTTGCAACTCCTTCATCCCGCAGGCGATCTGCTGCCACAGGCAAGCAAAATCAGGATAGAGTGAACTCAAATTCAGCGAGGCTAGCTGTACCGTGCGCGCTTTACTTATCTACCCTCAGTTTCCGCCCAGCTTCTGGTCGTTCGAGCGGACGCTGAAGTTAGTCAACCGCCAAGCCCTGCTGCCGCCGTTAGGGCTAGTTACTGTCGCTGCCATCCTGCCACAGGAGTGGGACTTCAAACTCGTCGATCGTAACGTCCGCGACGTGACAGAAGCTGAATGGAATTGGGCGGAGTTAGTCATTGTGTCTGCCATGATCGTCCAGAAAGACGACTTCGCGCAGCAAATTCGAGAATCCAAACGCAGAGGTGTTCCCGTTGCGGTAGGAGGGCCGTATGCAACGTCTATGCCCCGCGAAGCTGCGGCCAGCGGAGCCGACTTTCTGGTTTTAGATGAAGGCGAAATCACATTGCCGATGTTTGTCGAAGCGTTGGGGCAAGGTGCAACGAGCGGCACCTATCGTTCTGAAGTGAAGCCGGACGTGACGCAGACGCCAATCCCTCGCTACGATCTTCTCGAAATGGATGCCTACGACAACATGTCGGTGCAGTTTTCTCGCGGTTGTCCATTTCAGTGCGAGTTTTGCGACATCATTGTGCTCTACGGACGCAAACCTCGCACGAAAACACCAGAGCAGTTCATTGCCGAGCTGGAACGCCTGTACGAACTCGGCTGGCGTCGCAGTATTTTTCTGGTAGACGACAACTTTATCGGCAATAAGCGCAATGTCAAGCGATTGCTACATGCCCTTAAAGAGTGGATGGAAGAGCACAATTACCCCTTCTTCTTAAATACCGAGGCTTCGGTTGACTTAGCTCAGGACTCGGAGCTAATGGAGCTGATGGTGGAGTGCAATTTCAATTCAGTTTTCCTAGGGATTGAGACTCCAGATGTGGAAAGTCTGACCATTGCTAAGAAAGTTCAAAACACTCGCGACTCTTTGAATCAGTCGGTGCAGGCGATTGCACATCACGGGCTGCGCGTCACGGCAGGCTTCATCGTCGGGTTCGATGGCGAAAAGCCGGGTGCCGGCGATCGCGTCGTACAGTTTGTCGAGAATACGTCAATTGCACTGGCCATGTTCAGCATGTTGCAAGCCTTGCCGGGAACAGCCTTGTGGCAGCGACTCGATCGAGAAGGTCGTTTATTGGGCGAAGGTGCCAACATCAACCAAACCACGCTGATGAACTTCGTGCCCACGCGTCCTATTGAGGCGATCGCACAGGAGTACATTCGCACCTTTTGGGAACTTTACGACCCAGTGAAGTACCTGGAGAGGACTTATCGCCAGTTTTTACTGATGGGCGAGCCTCGACATAAGACCAAGTTGCGCCGTCCCCAGCTCGCGGTCATCCGCGCATTATTGACGATTGCTTGGCGACAGGGTATCGTCCGCAAGACCCGCTGGAAGTTTTGGCCTTATTTGTTTCACATCATGCAAGCCAAGCCCAAACACTGGCAGCACTATCTCTCAGTATGTGCCTTGGGCGAACACTTCCTCAGTTACCGCCAGTTAGTGCGCAACCAAATCGAGGCACAGCTGCACGATCGCGCTACGATGCGAGCTGCTAGTGAAAGTAATGGTACCTGTGAGTCCTCGCAAACTGTGGCTGCATAATGGCTTCGTGAGATAGGAGCATCAGAATCCTTGGTGCTCTTCAAAAGCGTTTTCGTATCGATCTGGGGTTAGAAGGTGTTTGCGTAGTCGGGTTGCGCGAAATCGGCTACATGCCCCGCGAGAGGGAATAGGCGGACTGACTGACACAATTGCCTCAAACTAAGCAACCTCGTGGGGAGACTTCAGGGGTTTCAAGAGATTGGCCATTCAGCCAGGGGAATAGGTCTTGGGGGGCTCTACGGAAGGGACTCTGACCCCGGCTCGACCCTGTTGAAGCCGCCCTTGAGCAAGACGAACGCTTTTTCAGTGCTTTCAACCCGAGGACTGTTATACCAATTCCTTAAAGTCCTGACACGGATAGCTGGTCGATGAGCCACCGCCACCCGTTCAGCGAGGCGATGAGGTCCCGTCCCGCCAGCTGCAGTCGCTTCCTGACCTGCTCTCTTAGTTCCTCCAAATCGCCGCAGGTCAGCCACTTCAGTCCGCTCTTTACCCATTCCCAGCACCGCTCGATTGGATTCACCTGGGGACTGTAAGCCGGCTGAAACAGCAATTTTACGTTGCCCGGCACTTGCAGCGCTCCCGCTCGGTGCGCTCCCGCTCCATCGACCTCCATCACGAGCAGGTTCCGCGGATACAGCGCTACAAACTGCTCCAGGTACTTCTCGAAACACCGACTGCCGAGATGGCTGAACTCCCACCCTCAACCTCTCCCCTAAAAGATCAATCTCATCTTGACCAATCCAAGCGTTTTCGCCCAGCCCTTTAAGCCAGCGTCGCCCACTCGCCGAGACACCATCCCCAATCTCCTCGATGCCCACTGCAGCAACCGCCCTGCCCAGTTGGTCGTTCAGCTCACCCTCTCTCCGACCTTCACGCCCCAGTTGAGCGCCCTCTACCCAGCCATCGACCGCGCTTTCCCGGTTCAGTGCGAGGGTTCCGACCTGCGACCTGACCGGCCAGCGGGTGCTGCGGGTGCTGGCGGCGACCCTGCCGCCGCCGCGCGCTGGCGACCCCTGGCTTTGGGGCATTGACAGCACCAGCTACCCCCGACTCTACGCCCACACCCTAATGGACCGCGAGTACCTGGACGCCGCCAACGCTGTGCCCGCCCAAGCGCCGTCAGCCTCGGTCACAGCGACTCGGTCCTCAGCAAGCCGCTGCCTGGACCGTGCCCATCAGCAGCGAACTCATCGCCAGCACTGATACAAGTCATCTCCCAGCGCTGGTGCAATCTGCTGATGCGCGGCTCTCGGACCCAACCCGTGCACCAGCGCCCCTTCGACCTGGTGCGTCACCGATGAGACGGGCAACCCGCTTTACACCCCGATGTGGTTGATGATTTCCGGGCATCAGCGCCAGAAGATGTCGGCAGATCGGGCGCACCAGCTCTACGGTCGGCGGTTCGGGCAAGAGCATGGCTTCCGGTTCCTCAAACGCTGCTTGCTGCTGACGACGTCCCAGACCCCCGAGGTGGACCGAGTGGCGAACTGGGTGAGCTTGAGCTGTCTGGCCTGCGGTCAGGTGTGGGCAGCGCGGCACCAGGTGCATCAGCTGCCGTTGCCCTGGCAACGCTCTACCCGAGTGCAAAGCGGGACGGGTGGGTCCAGCTCAGGTGCAACAGGACTTCAAGCGAATCATTCAGGTGGCAGGGAGTCCAGCCCAATCGGTCAAACAGCGCGGAAATCCATCGGGTCGCCGCATCGGGGTCAGTTCGATCCCGCGAGTGCCTCTTCCAATCGTCAAACGTCACCCACCGCGATGTCGTTGCGCGAAGCGAGCTTCATCAACCGTGACCTGAGGCAAAAAAAACAGTGCTCGTGTACTCCCTGCCCCAACTGCAGGGAGGTTTCCGATTGTCCAAAGTCCAGTTCGATTTAAGATTAGTAAATTGGCGACCTCGTGCTGGTCGTCGCTCCAGTCAGCGTTTTAGGAGAACTGACATGACAACTAATGCCGAAAAGCCAACCATGCCCGTTGCCCGGTCGGGACAGCCTCCCTACCCGTTCCGTACTGCGATGGGAATTTTTCTATTAGTCGTGAATGTGGTTGTAGCTGCAATCTACTTCCACATCTTCAATATCTAAGGTTAGAGTTGCGTTTGTTCGAGAGCGGCAGTGCCGAGTTCGAGCCCTGCCGCTATATCGGGCCGCCACGTCCGCATTCGCTCAGTCGCGTCGCGACTGCTATCTGACTTGACCGTCATAGTCTGTCCCGCTCTCTGGCAAAAGCTTCGCGAGCACTTGGCTAGGGCCTACCCTTACGAAGGCTGTGGTTTGCTACTCGGCACAGCCGCAGAAACAGACACGACGGTCGCCGAGGTATGGATCGCGAAAAATGCCTGGGACGCGACAGCTGCCGAGCTATTCCCAGAGGCGGCTACATTAGGGAGCGCGCGCGATCGCTTTGCAATCGACCCGCGCGAGCTCCTGCAGGCCCAGAAGTCCGGACGCGATCGCGGACTTGACATCGTTGGTGTCTATCACTCGCATCCGGACAGTGAAGCCGTGCCGTCGGCGTTCGATCGCGAGATCGCTTGGGCTGCATATGCTTACCTCATTGCTTCCGTGCAGCAAGGTCGAGTAGCAGAGGTCCGCTGCTGGCGATTAGATGAAGCCACTGATGCATTTCGACCGGAGGCACTGTGCATACGCGCAGCTGGAGTTGAAGAATAAAAGGAACCTGTAAAAAAATCAAAGGCAATGCTAGACTAGCAGACCCACCTTGTTGCTGGATGAGCTAGTAGAAAGTCTCGCACTCGGCAACACTGAGACGGGCAATATCTTTTTAAGTCACGGCAGTTATTGCTGCAGGGATGGTTAAGCAGTTTCCCTACCCTAATCATTCCTTTTTACAGAGAACCGGTTGCTTGGCATCGGTAGTGAGGTAGGCAGTGACATTTAAGGAGAAAGGGCAAGGTAAAAGCTATCATTAAAAACCGAGGTGGGGTGCTACATTTTCGATCGATCGTGTTTGCTAAAGTTGTCTGTAAACTATGCCCTGATTTGCCTGCGGCCAACCACGACATGTAGATAGTCCGGCCTCGAGAGAGTTAAGGCCTATTGCCGAGCAATATCATTTAAAGGGGTCCCAGCTTTCCGACGCTGACCCTTCTTTTTACTGTAAGGACTACTAAAACATCCTTAAAGCCCTACTAGGCAACTGCAGCGATCGCGTCCTTGAGAGCAAGGGCAACGCGTTCTTGTTCGTCGGCGGTCAAACCGGGGAACATCGGTAAGGACAGGACTTCACGTGCAACGCGTTCGGCGTAAGGAAACTGACCGGCGCGATAACCTAAATAGGCGTAAGCCGGTTGCAAGTGGAGTGGGTATGGATAGTAGACCATCGTATCGATCCCAGCGGCGCGCAGATGCTCGCGGATGCGATCTCGGCGGGGTTCCCCATCAGAGCGATCGTCCAGAATTCGCAAGGTGAACTGGTTCCAGACACTGGTGCCGCCGGGGAGAGTGATGGGTAAGGCAATACCCGGCAGCGAAGCAAGAAGCTCTAAATAGCGGGTGGCGATCTGGCAGCGTTGGAGGTTCCATGCGTCCAAGTGTGGCAGCTTGACCAACAGCAATGCAGCTTGTAGGGCATCGAGGCGGCTGTTGGTGCCGATCTCGAGGTAATCGTAGCGTCCGACTTGTCCGTGGTTGGCAAACATCCGCACGCGCGCGGCAAGTTCGGGATCGTCGGTCGTAACGGCACCGCCGTCGCCCAAAGCCCCGAGGTTCTTGGTCGGGAAAAAGCTAAAACAGCCGATTTCGCCAAAACTACCGAGCGCGCGATCGCCCCAGCAGGCCCCCGTTGCTTGAGCGCAGTCCTCGATCGTCAATAAATCATGGCGGCGGGCGATGTCGCCGAGTTGCGTCATGTCAGTCGGCTGTCCGAAGAGATGGACGGGTAATAGAGCGCGCGTGCGCGCAGAGATCGCCGCCTCGACTTGGGTAACCTCGAGATTGTAAGTTGCGGGATCGATATCGACGAAGATCGGACGCGCGCCAACAAAGGCGAGGGGTTCTACCGAGGCTGCGAAGGTGAACGGGGTTGTGATGACTTCATCGCCTGGAGCAATTTCCAGGGCTCGCAACCCCAACAGCAAGGCGTCAGTCCCCGAGTTACAGGCGGCACAAATGCGCGTACCGATTGCAGCCGCGAACTGGCGCTCGAACTCCGCCACCTTCTCGCCGCCGATGTAGCGGCCAGAATGCAGTACTTCAATAGCCGCTGCTTGCAACTGCGCGTTGAGGAGCGCGTGCTGCCGCGTTAAGTCCACAGGAGGAATCGTTGTAATCGCCTTCACTCGCCCGTCTCGTTCGCAGGAATCACCCCGCGCAGCAGACGCATCGCAACTGCTGCGTGATGAGGGGATTTTAACCCATTGTTACAACCCTGGGGAACCACTGCTTACAATGTGTGCCAATGAGCCAGCGACCGGCTGCTGACCCAAGACCCAAGACTTGGTATTTTGGCAAAGCTTAAAGTGGACTCCGTGCAATGGGGTGCGGGCGATCGCGTGCCATCCTCATCGAGCGTCAGGCAATTTGCCGGTGAAGCAGTTCGACCCCAACGATGCCAGTGTTGTAAATACCAACAATGAGTCGGAGGATGCTGAGGGATAGCAATTGTCATCCCGGTTGAGACACCCTCCGTCCCAGAGGCACTGGCTGGATGAAGCAAGTTGTTCCAACTGAACTGGCGACTGCTAAATCTGGATGCGAATTGTCGTTCGCTTGCGGGCTTCGTCATAAATCGAGCCCGCAAGCGAAACTAATTAGGAGAAGTTAGACCTCTCGATTTATGACGGGACAACAAAATTTAATACTTAAAGAAAATTAAGCCGGACGATCGCGCCCAGTCAGAATCTAGGCAGAGCCAGGCACCATCCCGATTGTTTCGGCCATCAGTCCAATTGTAAAGTGGCTTACCGCGATCGTGTCGGGACTCAGAGGGAGGTGTTAATGTAATCCTCGTAAGCCGGACAGCCCGGGCATTGGGGCGGCTGTTCGTCAGGAGGTGGCGTGAACTCGATCGCGAAGAAATCCCTCGCTTGGCTGCTTGCGCTCGTCCCCGCGTTGGCGATCGCCGCCCCGGCCGGCGCACAGAATGGCACGCCTAGCATCGTCGAGGCAGCTGATGGCACGGCGACGGTGGTGATGCCCGATGGCAATCGCTACACGATTTCGGGCGGTACGCTCTCTGGGGATGGCTCCAACCTCTTCCACAGCTTTCGCGAGTTCGGGCTCAAACCTCACGAAATTGCTACCTTCCTATCCAATCCCAACATTCGCAATATCTTGTCGCGGGTCACGGGCGGGAACGCTTCGGTGATTCGCGGACTGCTCGAAGTCAGTGGCGGCAACTCAAATCTGTTCTTGATCAACCCGGCGGGCATCATCTTCGGTCCCGAAGCACGGCTCAACGTCCCGGGCGACTTCACGGCCGCAACTGCCACTGGTATCGGCTTTGAGGACGGGGGGTGGTTTAACGCGAGCGGTGCAAACGATTACACCAACTTAGGTGGCGACCCGAACGTGTTTGCCTTCAATGCGCAGTCCGGAGCGATTGTTAATGCCGGCGAGTTGAGCGTTGCGGACGGACACGGACTGTTACTGCTAGGCAGTTCGGTGGCAAACACGGGCACCTTGAGTGCGGACGACGGACGCGTCACGCTCGCGGCGGTGGAGGGGACCAATCGCGTGCGAGTTTCCCTGCCGGGGCACCTGCTGAGCTTAGAAATCGAGGTCCAGCCGGACCAGATAGTCACTGCCAACCATTTGCCCGAGTTGTTGACCGGGAGCGGAAGTGACGTTGCCACCGGCTTGACCGCGGCAGGACAGACCGTAGCAGTGGATGCTACCGGGCAGCTGGTGCCGGGGGGACCGGGCAGCGCGATCGCCTCGGGCACGATCGAGGCGGCAGGCGTGCAGGTGTTCGGCGACACCGTTGCCGTCGTCGGGGCAGACATCGACGCGTCGGGCAACTGGGGTGGCGGGGTAGTCCTCATTGGCGGCGACGCGCGCGGGGTCGGTCCCCTGCCCACTGCCGAGCGGGTATTTGTAGACGCCGAGAGTACGATCGCGGCCGATGCCCTGGTCAATGGGGAAGGGGGCAAGGTCGTCATCTGGGCGGATGGAGTCGCGGGCTTCTCCGGCGAGATTAGCGCTCGCGGTGCCGGGGCCGGCAACGCAGGAGGATTTGTAGAGGTATCCGGTCGCGAGGAACTGTTCGTGAATGGTCGCATCGATGCCAGTGCGCCAGCGGGCAGTGACGGGACGATCTTGCTCGACCCGCGCAACATCTTCATCGTTGCGGAAGCGGACGCACCCGATAACGGCGAACTGTCGGACAATCAAATTCTCTTTGCAGATGGCGGTCCGACCACCGATTTCACGATCTCTGACGTTGCCCTCACCTCGCTAATGGGCAATGTCGTGCTCGAAGCACAGAACAACATCTCGGCTGAGGCAGCAGCCGTCCTGGATCTAGGTCAGATCACCGGGGAAAGCATTAGCTTTAGTGCGGGGAACGACATCATCCTTAACACCGATATCTCTACACAGGGTGGAGATGTGGTGCTGACGGCAACGAACAATATCACAACGCAGAATATCTCTACAGAGGGTGGAGATGTGGTGCTGACGGCAACGAACAGTAATATCGCGACGCAGAATATCGCAACGACGTCGATCGCGCCGGGAGATAGCGGGGTTGTTGACCTGACGGCTGGCGGAGCGATCGCTACGGGCACAATCTCGACGAGCAGCTCTGGTGGCAATGCTGGTATTGTCGACTTGGATGCCGGGACGGGCATAACAGTTGTTGGCGGCATCGATGCGAGTGCGTCAACAGCAGCGGCTGGCAACGTGTTTCTGCTCGCTGACGATGGCGATATCCTGACGACCGATATTCAAACGACCGGTGCGGGCGGCAACGGTGGCGACGTGACGATTTTCGCCGTTGACGGGAGCATTCTGGCGAGTAACATCGCCACCGGTTCCAGCAACGGCATCGGCGGCAATATCGATCTGACCGCTGGCGGTGCAGCCGGCAGCATCGACACAACTGCCGGCACCCTAGACACGTCGACGGGGAGCAGTGCAGCCGCTGGTGAGGTCTCGCTCTTAACCAATGCAGGGGGGGAAATCCGCACGGGCGCGATCGTGACGCGATCGAGCGGCGGTCTCAGCGGTAATGTCTCTCTAGACGTTCTCGCTGGCTCCGGCGCGATCGACACGCGCGGCGGCAATATCGACACCGGCAGCACTGGCGGGACGGGCGGCGGTGTGTTCCTCACCACGAATGGCAACATTAATACGCTCGGGATCGTTACCGGTGGTGATATCGGCAGCGGCACGATTGTTCTGACGAGTACCAATGGCAACGTCGATACCAGCTTCGGCACCCTCAACACGACAGCAGGCAGTAACAGCGCGCCAATTGTCCTAAGTGCTGGGGGCGAACTGTTCGCAGGTGGCATCGTCACCAGCGGTACGGGCGGTGGCGTGACCTTCACCGGTAGCGAGATCGACTTCGTAGGCGGCACCGATTCCATCATTGCAACGGGCAATGTCGTGGCGATTTCGCCGGCTAATGCGACTCAAGACATCGACCTGCGCGGCAGAAACGTGGATTCATCGCTGGCTCTGACCTTTACCGACTTAGCTGCAATCGCCGAAGGAGCCGCGCAAATTACGATCGGGCGCGTGGACGGCAGCGGTACCCTCACCGCGATCGATCCCCTGACTTTCGACGATCCGGTGCTGCTGCAAATGCCAGCCGGTAGCATCGCGATCGACACCGATATCGCTGGAGTCGATGATGCTAGCATCACACTCCAGGGGCTGCAAACAACCCTAGCTGGAGACATTGTCACCGAAGGGGATAGTATAGTTATCGAGAGCAATATATTGGTTGATAGCAGCTCTATCCTCGACACGAACGAGCTGGACGGCGGCGACGTGCTCGTAACCGGTACGGTCGATGCCGTCGACGGCGATGAAGAATTTTCGATCGTATCCGGCTTGGGGACAACAACTCTGCAAAGCTCGGTAGGCAGCACGACGCCGGTAGCCTCCTTTGGCGCAGCAGGGAATACTGTCACGCTAGGCGGGGATGTTATCGCAAACAACGACATCGCTCTGGCCGGCAACGAAATTGACTTGCTCGGTACAACCATCAACAGCTCGGGCGTACTGTTGCTCTCTCCAGCATTGCCAGAGCAACCGATCGCGCTCGGCGGGACCGATAACACGACGCCCGCCCTCGATCTCACTGCTGACGAGCTCGACGTCCTCGGCAGTGACTTTGCCGCGATTGTAATTGGCAACCCGGTCGGCAGTGGTACGCTGAGCGTTCTCGCGCCCATCGACTTCAGCGCGCCACTGACGCTACAGTCGCCGAATGGTAGTCTAGCGATCGGCGGTCAGATTACTGGCTTTGACGATGCTTCGGTGACCCTGATCGGTTCTGGTAGCACTACGACTCTCAACGCTGATATACGTACAGAAGGCAATGCGATCGCGATCGACGACAATACGATCGTCGCGGCCGACGTCACTCTCGACACCACCCTCAACGACCAACCCGGTGCGGCGATCCTGATAGCTGGTGATGTTTCCGGGTTAACAGGGACCGAAGCGTTCGACGTCATTGCCGGGATTGGCGATATCACGGTCAACGGCGCGATCGCCAATCTCGGAGCTATTGACTTTAATAGTAGTGGCACTACGACCTTGTTCGGCGCGATCGCGAGCCAGAGCCTAAACATGTCGGGCGGCGGCACGACCTTGCTCGGTGGCGGGAGTATCGTTACCAGCGGCGACCAGATTTACGACGATGCCATCTTACTGACGGCAAGCCTTGCGGTCGAGAGCGGCGGCGACTTGCGCTTCAACAGCAGCATCGACGGCACGGTTCCCGGCGCACAACACCTTAGCGCCAATAGCAGCGGCGTCACTCAGTTCGGTGCAGTCGGCGCGCTGGTTCCGCTCGACTTCGTCGTCACCGATACGCCTGGAACTACCCAACTCAACGGCAACATCACCGTCACCGGCACCCTAACCTTCGGCGACCCGGTGCAGATCGACAGCAACATCGCCCTTGCAGCGGGAGGGGACATCAGCTTCGCCAGCTCGATCGACAGCCAGACCGGCGAAACGAACGACCTCGCGATCGCCTCCAGCCTCGGCGACATCACCTTAGGCGACAACGTCGGCCGTCTCGAGCCGCTGGGCGAACTCGCCCTTGTCAGCCCGGGTATTACGCGCGCAACCGGCACAATTGCGGCTGACGGACTCACCACCGACCCAGCTGGAACCACGCAGCTCGACGGCGGTAGCGTTACCACCACCGGCAACCAAACTTTCGGCGACCCGGTGACCACAGCTCCCGATACGATACTGACCGGCAACGCGATCGCTTTCAATGCTGACGTCGTCGCGGGCGGCTCGCTGACCCTCAATGCAACTACAGCGGTTGCCTTCCCTCTGGGTGGGACCGTAACGGGCACGGGCGGCACGCTCGGCATCGCCCCGCAGACGCCGGAGAGCGACATCGTCCTGGAAGCGTTGGCACCACCAGCTCTCTCGGTGACGGGTTTGTCAGGTGTCGACGGCTTCGAAATGCTCGAAATCGGGCGTGCTGACGGGACGGGTACGATCGCGACGGGTAGTTCGGTGGTGCTGAACGATTCGGTACTGCTGCAGTCACCGGGCGGTACGATCGACATTTTGAACGACCTAACCCTGGGCGACGGTGCCGCGATCGCGTTGGAGGGAGACACTCGCTTGGGTGCGGCGCTGACCACGTCGGGAACGCCTATCCTCCTAAGCGACCTAACCTTGACCGGCGATGCGCTTCTTAACACCCTGGGCAGCGGTGCTTCCGGTGCTGACGTCATCGTAACCGGCACGATTACTGGCAGTGGCAGCGAAAATCTTGCCGCAACGACCGGAACTGGGAACGCAACGTTCGGCGGCGCGATCGCCGATGTCGGACTCATTACCGTATCCAGTAGCGGAACGACGAGCTTCGGCGACGTCACTGCTGCAGAGTTAGTCACCGACCCCGGTGGCATTACGCAGCTCGATGGCGACGTTACCGTCAGCGGCAGTCAGACCTACGGCGATCGCGTCGTAATCGCCAGTACCATCGAGCTGACTGCCGGCAACGTCATTGGCTTCCCCGACTCCCTCGATGTCGGAGACAACGGCCTCATCCTAACGAGCGATGGCGCGATCGCCTTCGGCAGTGTGGATAGCGTAACGGGGACGGGGACGCTTACATTGCAGACAGCCGACCCCAGTCGCGATGTATTAATCGGCGGTAGCGATCCCAATGCACTTTCATTCCCCACATTTGACGCACTGGCCGATGGCTTTGCCAGCCTTGAAATCGGTCGCAGCGACAGTACCGGCAACTTGACAGTAGCAACGCCGACAACCTTCACCGATCCAACGACGTTACGAGCAGCCGACTTTACGATCGCGGCAAGTCTCATCGGGACCGATAACGCCAGCATTACTCTCATCGGATCGTTTTCGACGATCGACCTCAACGCCGATATCATCACGAACAACACCGATATCTTCCTCGACGACAACGTCATTGTCGGCACCGATGCGACACTCTCAACGGGTAGCGGTGGCGGTGGCAACGTGACGATTACCGGCACGGTTGATGCGGCGACACCCGGCGGTCAGAGTTTAACGATCGCGGCCGGTGACGGGTCGGTGGACGTCCAAGCTGCGATCGGCTCCAGCGCGGCGCTAACCAGTTTCTTTGCCTCCGGCAGCGAGATCGTGCTCTCCCGCGCGACCGTGAATAACGCGATCGCCCTAATTGGGGATGAGATCGACTTATTGGGTCCGGTTGCTGGCGACACGATCGCGCTCAACAACCGAACGGTCGGTCGTGGTATTACCCTTGGGATGGTTGGCGGGAACAACGGTGGAGACCCCAATCCGGAAACCCTCGATCTCACCGCCGACGATCTTGCCGCTCTGACCGACGGCTTCACCAGCATCTCCATCGGCGGTGGCACGACTGGTTCGATTTCAGTTGCGCTCGGCGACACTGCAAATTTTACCGACCCAACGAGCCTCGAAGGCAGCTCGATTGCGGCCGATGGCACGATCGCGGGCACGGGCGATGCTAGCTTTGCGATCGCCGCGAACCAAGACCTCGCCGTCAGCACCGTCACGACCCAGGGCGGTAGCATCGACCTGACCAACACCGCCAGCGACTCCTCAGGGACGACGACCGCCAGCGGGTCGCTCCAATCCCAAGGTGGGGACATCAGCGCGGTTGCCGAGAACAGCACTATCGACTTTTCTGGCGCCGCCATCGACACCACCAGCCCTTCCTTGCCCGGCGGTGACGTTGCTCTCGAGGGCGGTCTTGAGGTTCGATCTGGCGCGATCGCAACCGGCGGCGGTGACGTTAGCATCGCCAGCAACGGTAGTATCGATACGACGGGTGGGACGATCGATACGACTCCTACTCCTGTCAGCGAAATCGGTTTTCCCGATGCTGGGGACATCGCCCTCACTGCCGAGACCGAGATCGTTACGGGCAACCTCGACGCGCGCGGCACCATTGCCGACAGCCTACCCGGCAACATCACGATCGCCAGCAGCAGCGGCAACATCGACACCAGTTCCGGAACCCTTGATGCTAGTGCGGATGAGGGAAGCGGTGGCACGATCGCGCTCAGCGCTGGCGGTCGGACCGACACGGGCGCGATCGTGTCGAGGAGCCGCTTCAACGCCGGCGGCACGATTGTCAGCACCAGTGCCACCGGTTTCAGTGCGAGCGGGGAAATTGACACCTCTAGCGATGTCGGTCTCTCTGGGGGCACGATCTCGATTTCTACAGCCGAGGGGGATATTAACACTCTCAGACTTAACGCCAGTGGGGGTGAAGGTAGTGGCGGCAACGTGTCCCTGTTCTCGAGCAGCAGCGATGGCAACATTGTCGTCGGCTCCATTGACGCTAGCGGGGGCAGTGGTGGCGGCACGGTCGATATCGAGACGCCCGGATTCGTGCGCATCACCGACACACTCCCGAACGCCGACCCGAACGCCGACCCCGTCAGCATTTCCACTAGCTCTAGCGATGGCGATGGCGGTGCGATTACTATCCGTCACGGCGGCAACGGCGAGATTCCTTTCATCGTGGGTGACTCCGAACTCAACGGCTCTGAGGGCGTCCCCACCAGCGGTGACTTCACGATCGAGCCCGGTTCCTACCTATTCACGGAAGTCCAGGGCAACGTTGCTATCATCTCCGTCGATGACGTCGACCCCGATATTACCGACAGCGGGGATCCCGAGACTCCACTCCTACCGGCGAATACCGAAGCCAACCCTTTGCGGCAAGAGCAGCGCCCCGTTACGCAAAATCTTGCCTTCCGTTCGGACCTCCAAGACGAGATCCTTACGATCGAGGACGCGCGCGAGATCTTGCAAGTAATCGAGCGAGCGACCGGCATCAAGTCCGCACTGCTCTACGTCAACTTCGCCCCTGCCGCGATCGCGGGCGAAACGGCATCGCGCGCGCCTGCAATCTCAACACAAAGAACCTTAACGGCCGCACTCCCGACCGATCCAACTTCCGAAAGCACTGGCACCACCCCAGACGATCCCACACCCTCTCCCGAGCTGCACGCTCAAGTCACCGATATTGCTGACCGCAAACTTGCTGGCGACTTCCAGCGCATCGAAGCACAGTTTACCAACGACTTCGAGAACTTTCTGTCGCTTCCCGAAGAGAAAGCCAGCCCGACCCTCACCCCTCCCTACCGCGACGACGATCGCTTAGAAATCTTGTTGGTCACGCCCGACAGCCCGCCCAAGCGCCTTGTCGTTCCCGACGCGACCCGTGCAGAGGTGCTCGAGCTCGCTCAGACTATGTACGGGTTCGTCTCCGACCCGCGCTTTATCGGTACGGACGATTACCTCGAACCCTCACAGCAGCTCTATAACTGGATGCTGGCACCGCTTGCAGCCGACCTGGTTGCCAACGAGATCGACAACCTCCTCTTCATAATGCCCAGAGGTTTGCGCCTGCTCCCCGTTGCCGCCCTCCACGATGGCGAGCAGTTTGTCGCCCAGCGTTATAGTGCCGGTCTCGCGCCGAGCTTGAGCCTCAACGACAACCTCTACCGCGATGTCAAAGACTTGCGCGTCTATGCAGTAGGAGCCTCCGAGTTTCCCGGCGAACAAGAGCAGGTGCCATTGCCCGCCGTTAGCGTCGAAGTCCCCGCGATCGCCACTCGTCTCTGGCGCGGCGACTCGGTCTTGAACGAAGACTTCACGATTGAAAACTTCCAAGCCGAACGGCGCAGCAACCCCACCGGCATCATCCACCTCGCAACCCACGCCGACTTCCGTTTCGACGACCCCAACGATATTTACATCCAGTTCTACGACGAGCGCCTGCGCTTGGACCGAATTCGGGATCTCAGTCTCAACGAACCACCCGTGGAATTGATGGTACTGAGTGCCTGCCGGACGGCGGTCGGCAACGAGAGCTACGAGTTGGGCTTCGCCGGGTTAGCAGTGCAAGCGGGTGTCAAGACGGTGGTAGCAAGTCTTTGGTACGTGGGCGACACGGGGACGCTCGGCTTGATGACAGAGTTTTACAACCAGCTCAACACGGCGCCGATTAAAGCAGAAGCCCTGCAGCTGGCTCAAGTTGCCCTCATCGAAGGGGCTGTCAGCAAAGTCGATGGGGATGTCGTCGGACCCTCCGGCACCTATGCACTCCCCGAAGCTGCGGCGGCTATCGAAGAAGATTTGTCGCACCCGTTCTATTGGGCGAGTTTCACGGCAATTGGCAGTCCCTGGTAGGGCATTGTCAACTTAACGGTGTGCTTCAGACAACAAACTTGATTGGTAACGGGGCAACAAAGCTTAATATTAAAGCTCCGTCAACCGAACGCGCGCAGCCAGAATCTCGATGGAGCCGCGCACCATCCCGATTGGTTGGGCAAGTAGTCAAACAGCAAATTGGCAGTCCGCGATAGGGTCGGGACTGAAAAAGAGATGTTGATGTTAGATGTTGATGTTAATGTAATCCTCGTAAGCCGAACAGCCCGGGCATTGAAGCGGCTGTTCGTCAGGAGGTGGCGTGAACTCGATCGCGAAGAAATCCCTCGCTTGGCTGCTTGCGCTCGTCCCCGCGTTGGCGATCGCCGCCCCGGCCGGCGCACAGAATGGCACGCCTAGCATCGTCGAGGCAGCTGATGGCACGGCGACGGTGGTGATGCCCGATGGCAATCGCTACACGATTTCGGGCGGTACGCTCTCTGGGGACGGCTCCAACCTCTTCCACAGCTTTCGCGAGTTCGGGCTCAAACCTCACGAAATTGCTACCTTCCTATCCAATCCCAACATTCGCAATATTTTGTCGCGGGTCACGGGCGGGAACGCTTCGGTGATTCGCGGACTGATCGAAGTCAGTGGCGGCACCTCGAATCTGTTCTTGATCAACCCGGCGGGCATCATTTTCGGTCCCGAAGCACGGCTCAACGTCCCGGGCGACTTCACGGCCGCAACTGCCACTGGTATCGGCTTTGAGGACGGGGGGTGGTTTACCGCGAGCGGTGCAAACGATTACACCAACTTAGTTGGCGACCCGAACGTGTTTGCCTTCGATGCGGAGTCCGGAGCGATTGTTAATGCCGGCGAGTTGAGCGTTGCAGACGGACACGGGCTGTTACTGCTAGGCAGTTCGGTGGCAAACACGGGCACCTTGAGTGCGGACGACGGACGCGTCACGCTCGCGGCGGTGGAGGGAACCAATCGCGTGCGAGTTTCCTTGCCGGGGCACCTGCTGAGCTTAGAAATCGAGGTCCAGCCGGACCAGATAGTCACCGCCAACCATTTGCCCGAGCTGTTGACCGGGAGCGGAAGTGACGTTGCCACCGGCTTGAGCGCAGTTGGGCAGACCGTAGCAGTGGATGCTACCGGGCAGCTGGTGCCGGGGGGACCGGGCAGCGCGATCGCCTCGGGCACGATTGAGGCGGCAGAGGTGCAGGTATTCGGCGATACCGTTGCCGTCGTCGGGGCAGACATTGACGCGTCGGGCAACTGGGGTGGCGGGGTAGTCCTCATTGGCGGCGACACGCGCGGGGTCGGTCCCCTGCCCACTGCCGAGCGGGTATTTGTAGACGCCGGGAGTACGATCGCAGCCGATGCCCTGGTCAATGGGGAAGGGGGCAAGGTCGTCATCTGGGCGGATGGAGTCGCGGGCTTCTCCGGCGAGATTAGCGCTCGCGGTGCCGGGGCCGGCAACGCAGGAGGATTTGTAGAGGTATCCGGTCGCGAGGCACTGTTCGTAGATGGTCGCATCGATGCCAGTGCGCCAGCGGGCAGTGACGGGACGATCTTGCTCGACCCGCGCAACATCTTCATCGTTGCGGAAGCGGACGCACCCGATAACGGCGAACTGTCGGACAATCAAATTCTCTTTGCAGATGGCGGTCCGACCACCGATTTCACGATCTCTGACGTTGCCCTCACCTCGCTAATGGGCAATGTCGTGCTCGAAGCACAGAACAACATCTCGGCTGAGGCAGCAGCCGTCCTGGATCTAGGTCAGATCACCGGGGAAAGCATTAGCTTTAGTGCGGGGAACGACATCATCCTTAACACCGATATCTCTACACAGGGTGGAGA
The DNA here is from genome assembly GCF_000473895.1 of Rubidibacter lacunae KORDI 51-2. NCBI lineage: Bacteria > Bacillati > Cyanobacteriota > Cyanophyceae > Chroococcales > Aphanothecaceae > Rubidibacter > Rubidibacter lacunae. The sequence continues at coordinate 20,525 of NZ_ASSJ01000041.1, forward strand.
TGTGGTGCTGACGGCAACGAACAATATCACGACGCAGAATATCTCTACAGGGGGAGGAGATGTCCAAATTGTCGCAGCTTCTAGTAATATCACGACGCAGAATATCGAAACGACGTCGTTATTGCCGGGAGATAGCGGGGCAGTTGACCTGCTGGCTGGCGGAGCGATCGCAACAGGCTCAATCGCGACGAGCAGCTCTGGCGGCACTGGTGGAGCTATCACAGTCGGGAGCGGCACCGGTAACATTGACACCCTGAGTCTCAATGCGAGTGGGGGAGAAGGTAGCGGCGGGAACGTATTTCTGCTTTCGCTCGGCGGCGGTGGCAACATTCTCACTGGCTCCATTGACGCTAGCGGGGGCAGTGGCGGCGGCACGGTCGTTATCTATACCCTTGGCGGATTCGTGCGCGTCACCGACACGCTGCCCAACTCCGATCCGAATGGCGATCCCGTCAGCATTTCCACTAGCTCTAGTAATGGCAACAGCGGCGCGATTACTATCTTTCACGGCGGCAACGGCGAGATTCCTTTCATCGTGGGTGACTCCGAGCTCAACGGCTCTGAGGGCGTCCCCACCAGCGGTGACTTCACGATCGCGCCCGGCTCCTACCTATTCACGGAGGTCCAAGGCAACCAAGAAGGACCGGGCGCAGTTGCAATCAGCCCTGCCCCCGATATCCCCGACCCGGATATCCCTGATCCGGATATCCCCGAACCCGATATCCCCGAACCCGAGGATCCTGATATCGAGGATCCTGATATCGAGGATCCTGAAACTCCACTGTTACCGGCGAACACTGAAGCCAACCCCGTAAGGCAAGAACAACGACCCGTTACACAAAATCTTGCCTTCCGTCCGGACCTCGACGACGACATCCTGACTATCCAGAACGCGCGCGAGATCTTGCAGGAAATTGAGCGGGCTACCGGCATCAAGTCCGCACTGCTCTACGTCAACTTCGCCCCTGCCGCGATCGCGGGCGAGACGGCGTCGCGCGCGCCTGCAATCCCAACGAACGGATCCGTCGCGGCTGCGCCCGCACTTCCAACCGATAAAGCTTACGGAAGCATTGGTGCTCCCCCTGACGATCTCACTACCTCACCCGAGCTAAGCGTCCAAGCCGCCGATGGTGCTGCAAGCGCGCTTGCCGGCGACTTCCAGCGCATCGAAGCACAGTTTACCAACGAGTTCGAGGACTTTCTGTCGCTGCCCGAAGAGAAAGCCAGCCCGACCCTCACCACCCCCTACCGCGACGGCGATCGCCTAGAAATCCTGTTGGTCACGGCGGATAGCCCGCCCAAGCGTCTCGTCGTTCCCGAGGCTACCCGTGCAGAGGTGCTCGAGCTCGCTCAGACTATGTACGGATTCGTCTCCGATCCGCGCTTTATCGGTACGGACGATTACCTCGAACCCTCACAGCAGCTTTATAACTGGTTGTTGGCACCGCTTGTATCCGACCTCGTTGCCAACGAGATCGACAACCTCGTCTTCGTGATGCCCAGAGGTTTGCGCCTGCTCCCCGTTGCCGCCCTCCACGACGGCGAGCAGTTCGTCGCCCAGCGTTATAGTGCCGGTCTCGCGCCGAGCTTGAGCCTCAACGACAACCTCTACCGCGATGTCAAAGACTTGCGCGTCTATGCAGTAGGAGCCTCCGAGTTTCCCGGCGAACAAGAGCAGGTGCCATTGCCCGCCGTTAGCGTCGAAGTCCCCGCGATCGCCTCTCGTCTCTGGCGCGGCGACTCGGTCTTGAACGAAGACTTCACGATTGAAAACTTCCAAGCCGAACGGCGCAGCAACCCCACCGGTATCATCCACCTCGCAACCCATGCCGACTTCCGTTTCGACAGTCCTAACGATATTTATATCCAGTTCTACGACGACCGCCTGCGTCTGGATCGAATTCGCGAACTCAATCTCAACGATCCACCCGTGGAACTGATGGTACTGAGTGCTTGCCGGACCGCAGTCGGCAACGAGAGCTACGAGTTGGGCTTCGCAGGGCTAGCGGTGCAAGCGGGGGTCAAGACGGTAGTCGCAAGTCTTTGGTACGTGGGCGACACGGGGACGCTCGGCTTGATGACGGAGTTTTACAACCAGCTCAACACGGCACCGATAAAAGCAGAAGCCCTGCAGCTGGCTCAAGTTGCCCTCATTGAAGGGGGTGTCAGCAAAGTCGATGGGGATGTCGTCGGACCCTCCGGCACCTATGCACTCCCCGAAGCCGCGGCGGCTATCGAAGAAGATTTGTCGCACCCGTTCTATTGGGCGAGCTTCACGGCGATCGGCAGTCCCTGGTAGGGATTCATCAATTTAGCGGGGGGCGATGACGACACCCCATTTCTGTTTGGGGTTGGACTTGCTATGGTTATGAGTAACGCTGGCAGCCTCGGTCTGCTCCTTAACTGATGGGGAAGCTCGGTCTGCCTAATACGTCGCGGTCGCAACCCAGCCTCGGACGTCCCCGATGTGTTCTTTATGGTCGAGGGAGTGGTGATAGAGGTTGAGGGCTTGCTCCACTGGCACTTACTGCGCGTTGCCCGCCAGGTTGTGGTCGATCTCGGCTGGCTCCATATCTTCCTCTGTCAAAATCGTGTCGCAAGCTTTTTTTAGGAGTGCTGAATCGCAGTCTTGACCTTACCAAGCGGCTTCAGCGATCGCGCCAGTTGATGAGCGCACGATAGTCTTGCTCGCGGTTTGTGTCTCCCGCCGCATCGTCACAGCTTCCTGCAAGTGGCTGCGGTTAATCTAATCAATGCTCGGGGTTCGGGCAATTTCATCGCTCTTGAATTCCTTAAGCAACAAATAGCCGAAACAAGAGATCTAGGTTCGAGTCGGCTCGGATCTCTTTAGGAACACATCTTATGCTCCCCTAAAAGAAACTGAAGAGGCATCGAGCCTCAAAGCTGCCCGACGGCGATCGCCCGCGGCTCGCGCTTGCGGTCGACCAACACGCGCGGCCTGACCAGAATGCGAAATAGCAATAGCAATGACTGCAGCTCGCCTGGTGACTTGCGGCTGAGCCACTGCCCGGGACGGCAGTAAATCAGCGCGATCGCGCGGCGCTGTTGGTCGAGAGTTAGTCCCTCGAACTCAATTTGCACGCGCGGCAGTTCTTGGGTCAGATCGCTGCGAACGAACCGACCTTGCAGCTCCAGCTTTTCTTCGGCAAGTTCTAGAGCAACCGATTGCCCGTGCGGCCGGTCCAACACCGGATGGGACTGGGTCAGCGCGATCTCGATGCCCAGTTCGGAAATGCGTGTCGTATAGCCCCAACCTTCGATCCCTTCGATATCCAGGCGCACGACTCGTCGCAGTCGATACCACTGATACGAATCCGGCTGCGGGAAGTCCAGCAACACCAGCAGCGATACCCAGAGCATCATCAAGTTGTAAGCACTCCACACCCAGCCGATACTCAAGCCCTCGACTTCATACATCATCGATACGCCCAGATTGCGCCACAAGCTCACTGCCGTGGCGGCGAACAGCACGAGTAGCGGCGCACCCAACACCCAATTGAAGCGAACGCGCTTGCTTGAGGTTCCTTTTGGCGTCACCTTGAACCCTTTTGAAAACGGCCGCAACATCACCTCGATCACGGTTAGTGCCAGTGGGAATGCCGACACGATCGCGTAAATGTCCGAGAGCAATGCGGAGCGGCTTTGGCAATTCAACCAGGAAAATACTGCCAGCTGAACGAGGTAGTACGGTACGAAGAAGTATAAAAACTCGGGTATTGTTGTCTCGAGCGGTATGACTCCTAAGAACGAATAGGCTAGGGGCATGAGCAAGAAGTAAATGCGCGTGAAGCTCGTAAACCAGTGCAGCAATCCTTCAAAATGGGCTAGGCGTTGGATCGGATTCAATCCCGGAATCGTCAAGGGGTTCGAGGTAATGAAAAACGCCTGCAGCGTCCCGCGTGCCCACCGAATGCGCTGTGTGATATGGGTAGCAATGTTCTCGGCAGCCAAACCGGCACTGAGTTTCTCATCGAGATACACCAAGTGATAGCCTCGTGCTGATAGGCGAATTCCGGTGAAGTAATCTTCGCTCAGCGAATCGGTGACGAAGCCGCCAGCGGCTTCCAATGCTGCTCGCCGCACTACAAATGCCGTTCCGGAGCAGACGACACTCCCTGCACCGTCTTTGATCGGCTGAATTTGTCGGTAAAATACTTCCTCTTCTGGCGTCAGAACGTCTTCGAGACCGAGGTTGTGAGCAATTGGGTCGGGATTGTAAAAGCTCTGGGGTGTCTGCACGAGGGCGACGCTGTCGCGTTGAAAGAAGCCGACCGTGCGTTGCAGGAAGTTGCGCGTCGGAATGAAGTCGGCGTCGAATACGGCGATGAGTTCGCCGTGGGTGAGAGGGAGCGCGTGGTTGAGGTTGCCAGCCTTCGCGTGCTCGTTGTCCGAACGCGTAATGTACTGGCAACCCAGTTCTTCGGCTAGTTTGCGAATGTGCTGTCGCCGCGTGTCGTCCAGCAAATAAATGGTTTTTGGCTCGTAGGCGATCGCCTGACAGCCGATCAGCGTGCGCCGCAAGATAAATTCCGGCTCGTTATAGGACGGGACTAAGATATCTACCGACGGTCGATAGCTCCCGGCGATCACGGCCGGTTGCAGGCGGTTGGCCTGGGGGGAGCGATCGCGAACGTTCAGCATCAAGAAAAGCTGGATCGTGCCGCTGGAGAGCATCAACATCTCCAGGAAAAACAGCAGCAAACTAAACGTGCCGTTGAGCGGGTCGCGGAGGTTGAGTGTCGATAGGGCCCGCCACATGATGTAGCGCATTGTCAGCACCATCAACACGCCGACGACGACGTAACGTGCCCAGCCCTTGGGTTGCGGCGAGATCTTGGTGACCGAGATAACAACGCCCCAGAGCATCAATGCCAGCAGCAGGAAATGCCGTTCCCGTAACGACATCGGCGGTTGCAACCACTGCGGGGGATTCGCTTGAAACTCTGCTAGGTGGGCGAAGAGTTCGCTGACAATGCCTTCTCCGGCAAACCAGGCGATCGCAACGCCGGCTCCCAAAACCACGATCGCGATCGCGATGAAGGTCGCGCTACGCAGTCGCAGAACGCGGGACTGCAGGCGATGGCGCATGCGCTGGCTAAAGAATTCGGAAACTGTCATGACCGACGCGACTCCCTTTGTCCAACTGCTGGGGTTCAGCTAACAACTCGACGATCCGTCACTCGACGCCTTCCAAGCGGAAACTAAAGTTTTGAATTTACCTTAAAATCTCTGGACCTATTGTCCATCTTGAGCTAGCAGTCTTTAGCCCACCATGACATTCTGAGATCGCCCTGAGAATTCGCTGTTGCACCGATCGGCATGTCCTCATGCTTCCTCGAGATTAGGTTGTCAGGATTGTAGCTGCATGCACCCGCCCGGGCGCGCGAGACCGGCGGGGTTGGACGGTATGCCCGCTGCTATGGTCGGCGATCGCGCCGCCTTGCACAGCGATCGAACCCGCAGGGTCGATTGCCGAAAGCGGCAAGCTGCTGCCCTTCGCACCGAAGCGGGCACAAAGCATGAGTGCTCTGGTATGCCAAACGCTTGCGGGTAGTAACTTTCAGGCCGAAACCCTTCAAGGATTCTGCGGCGGTCGGGATCAGACGATTTAAGCGTGACGACGCACTAAGTATTTTGACCTTGCAACACGCATAACGTTCGCTTCAGGATATGGGGGTAAGTCGGGTGCCTCAATCCGGACCGAGTTGCTTGCCCGACGACCGACCTAACATCCCAGGGTTGTTCCCCGTTGAATCATGACTCCCGAAGACTTTTCCTACATCATCCACCCCGCGATCGCGGTCATATTCGTGTTTCCGCTGATCGGTGCCGTGACACACTTTGCCCTGCAGACGCGTCAGCGTCGCTTAGAGGCTGCGGCCGGTGAGAAGAGTAAGGTGCCGGCTACAGTCGGACGCGAACACTTGCGTTTGGGTAAGTGGCTGGCGGCAGCAGTCGTAAGCGTGTCTTTACTAGGTCTGCTGCAGCCGATCCTGCTCAAGGGCATCATCGAGGGCAATCTGTTTGCCGAAGCGCCTTTTGAAGCAACGTTTCTGTTGCTAATGTTTCCGGCAACGGCCGCGTCGCTGGCATTGCTCTATCTCGCGCGGCAGCCGCTGTGGCGCGGCGTGTTCGCGACGCTGACGGGCATGGGATTGGTCGTGTTGGGCTGCAATGAGGCAATCTTCCGGCGCACTTATGAGTGGTACGTCTCCCACTACTATTTCGGGATCGTCGTTGCGCTGCTAATGGTGCTGTCGCTAGCGACGGTGGAAGATATTTATCGCGATCGCTCGCTAGCCTGGCGGCGCGCTCACGCCTTTTTGAACTCGGTGGCATTTCTGCTGTTCCTGGCTCAGGGAATGACTGGAGCCCGCGATCTGTTCGAGATTGCACTCTACAAGACCCCTTAATTCCGCAAAATCGACTAATGTCCCAGCTATCCCTTGATTTCAGCTCGTGACCGGATGTTGTGAGCGTTGCGCCTGCAGATTGGGGAGCTGGAACTAAATAGTGCAAATTTAGCCAGGCACGAGGAAGCGGTGCGCGATCGCCTGCCGTAAAAGGTTAACGCGCTGGTGCTGAGCTACGAACTGGCGGTGTGGCGATCGGAGTTGGTGTGCGATCGCGTGGGGACTCATCAACGGGAAACGCGTCTGGTCGAGTTGGACTGCCGCACGGCGACGGCAGCTCGATGCAGAAACTGTTTGCTGGCAGCTGGCTGAGGAGTTGGAGGCGGCGATCGCCGAACTATAAGGGCAGCAACGGCAGGAAGTCGTCGAACTTCTTTAACTGGTCGGCAACGAGACAGCAAGATCGCTATCGTTCGACTCGGTGGACTTGTCAGGTAAATGCTAATATCCGGCAGATTACGGGACAGTGCACAAGTGTCTCGGTGTTTTGTCACCGCGATGGCGCGACCGAACTTGGAGAGTACGAATCGACCGAGGACAGGGCTAGGCTGAAGGAGCCTAGAAGGCAACAGGTAACCCATCCCTTTTTGCAGAAATTCGACTTAAGCTAGGGGGCGAGCGGATCATTTACAGCTCCGTCTGGTAGGGCGCATAATATCGAGTGTCATACGACTTGGGTTGCAAGCCAGCTCATAATTCCTGTAAGAATAGAATCTTTTAGTTTTGCTAAACATTGTGAAATCCTCAACGAAGTCAATCCCCGTTCAACTCACCAACGGTATAAAGGTATACATCCAGGCGACTGCGGATGATGCAGACGAAGAGAGTATGCAAGTTGGCGATGAAGTCGAGAGTGATGTAGCTCTCAAATTTCCCACGGTCGAGGGCATTGCCGAGGCAATTGAGGGAGTTGCTCAAACGGTTAAAGTGGGTTTGGATAAAGTCAGTCCTACGAAAGCAAGAGTAGAATTCAGTTTGGAATTTGGCTTTGAGTCCGGGCAATTAACTGCCCTAATCGTGCAGGGAAGCCAGAAGGCGAACCTGAAGATTGCATTGGAGTGGGAGAAGGGGAAGAAGTAAGTTGGCTGCGACTCTAGGCAAGGAAATATATACTTTATTTTATGACTGTGTGGTTCGTGTTAGATCAGGCAGTGGACAGGGAACGGGCTTCTTCGTTTCCCCAGGTCGGATAATGACTTGCGCTCATGTCATTGGCTGTGCAAATCCCGACCAAGTTCAAACATATTGGCGTCAAAAGGAATTGATTCCTACGAGAGTTGACTCTCAATGGCAGGAGTCCGGTAACGAAGGCAATCTCGATATCGCAGTTTTGCATGTTGCGATTACCGAGCATCCCTGTGTTGAGTTGGATGTTGATGTACTTCCACGCGATCGCCTACACAGTTTTGGCTACCCCGAAAACAAGCATGGGGGTCAACCACTAGGACCGGAATGTGTAGGTCTAACCGAAGAAGAGAAGTTTCTAGTTCTTAAAGATGAGAATATACGTCCTGGGTTTAGTGGGGCTCCCTTACTCAACGAGAGAACATTGAAGGTTTGTGGTGCCATCAAGAGCAATCGCTCCATTCAGGTTGTGAATAATATCTTCAGAGGATTTGGAGGATATGCAATTCCCATTCACAGAATTCTCTATCAATTTCCGCGTGTACGAGAAGACAATGATGTATTCCACGCCCAGGATAAGAAATGGCACTCTGCCATGAATCCGATGTCAAGAAATAACGAGACAAAAGCATCTGCAGAGAAAGAAAGCTTGACTAGTAGAGTCAAAAGGCGTGCAATGCAAGAGCGTCTGGTTCGGCTAGAGAAGGAATATACGGCTTGCAACCAGCAAATTGGAAGATGTTTCAATGACGTAGAGAAAATGCGACTAGAGTATCAGGCAAGCCAAATTCTTCAAGAGATAAGAGATATTGAAGATAGTTTAAGTTGATATTTATCCGCGAGGAAGGTACATCTGTTTTATTCAGAGGCGGTGCATGTGATAGTTTCGGGTGGTAGCAACACGGTTAGGGAGACTGTGCGCATAGCAAAGACCGAGCGTCTTAACACGCTGGCACGCGAATATGTCAATTGTAATCGTCAGCTTCAATGTTCAGATAATAATGTTGCTCGTTCCCGCCTGAACTGTCAGTTACAGAATATCGAACAACAAATGATGGCGGTAGAGTCCGAGCTAGAGGAATTAGATAGTGCCAGCCAAGACAGCAATCGATGTCAATTAATTCTAGACGAAAACCTGCCCAAAATAGATTTTAAAGCTGCGATTCAAAGAGTGCAAGGAATTTTCAAGGGATTCCCTCCTGAAGGGGGTGCCGCCCTATTTCTAGTACAGAATAGTTTACCCTTTATGGGAGATCTGCTAGTCAAGGAGATCAAGGATTGCTTATCCAAATCTACTCGTGACTTCAGAGTATACCCTGTCAGCTTTTCGCCTGGCAGTGGACTCGATCAACTAACTTTTCTCCATCGAATAGCCGATCAGCTTGGCGTGGGGGTCTCAGAACGTGTGGAATGTAAGAAGAAATACGTTGAATCAATAGTCGAGAAGATCTGCGGATCTTTGCGGACTGGTAGCACGATTTTTTTTGAATTTAGCCAATGGGATAACGTTCCATCGACGGCTCAACCAGAGTTGCTGGCTTGGTTGATCCAGGATTTTTGGCACTATCTGGAAAGGCGATTGAGGGATACTGCTAACAAGTGGCGAAAGATCAGAATCGTTGGCACGATTGTTGTTGACGGGATGATTGCTGAAGGTTGTACTCAATCGGTTGCTTTTTGTAATGATGTCGATAAATTTGATATGAAGAATTTATTCGAGTTGCCCTTAGAGCAGTGGCTCGAAAGCGATATAGCAGATTGGTTGGGTAGCTTTTCCGATCTACCTGCTGATACTATCGACGCCATTGCAAGACGCATATACCGCGCAAGCCTGGGTGGAATGCCATGCCTCATTTGCGAGGCGCTGAGGAAAGAACCACAACTGAAACAAACGAAAATAAGATGAAAAACACGTTAGATTTTAAGGGTATCCAGAAGCGACAAACTAACACTCCTCATTCAGATTCACCCCAGCACCCCGAGCCTTATATTGCATCGAAGCTGTTAGTTGATGCGGTTAATCTTGCTATTTTCCTACAGCGACCTTTATTGCTGGAAGGAGAAGCGGGTTGTGGTAAAACTCGATTGGCAATCGCGTTAGCCTATGAACTGGGGCTCCCACTATATCGCTGGAATATTCGATCAACAACTAAGTATCAAGAAGGGCTCTACGAGTATGATGCCGTGCTGCGATTGCATGACGTTCATGCGCGCCAAGCAGGAGAGTTGCCGAGAGATCCAGCCTATGCAGATAATTACATCGAGTACGGTCCTCTTGGTAAAGCATTTACTGTAACTGATCGTCCGGCTGTAGTCCTTATTGACGAGATTGACAAGGCAGAGCTAGATTTTCCTAACGATCTGCTTGCTGTTCTGGACGAGCCGTGGGAATTTCGGATTCGCGAAACGGGCGGCGATCCCATTCGAGCCCACCACGTTCCCATCGTCATAATAACCAGCAATAAAGAGAAAGGGAACCTCCCCGCCCCGTTCTTGCGGCGCTGTCTCTATCACTTTATTAAGTTCCCAGATACGGAGGAAGCGTTACAGGAGATTGTTGAAGTTCACTACCTCATTCGAGAAGAAAAGCCACCATCGCCCGACTTGGCCAAATCTGCGATTTCAAGGTTTCTACAGCTCCGGGAGCGTGAAGGGCTGTACAAGAAACCTGGGACAAGTGAGTTTCTCGATTGGTTACGGGCTTTAGCTAGTTTCCGAGGTGAACCCTTCCCTACAGAGGGTTTGCAGGATGGAGGGTCTGTTCCCTATCCCGAGCTACTATTCAAGCTGCGCGCAGATTGGCGTAATTTCGCCATCGCGTTATGAGCGACTTTCTTGACGCACAAAAGCTGGTAGCTCTTCTCTTTCTACGGCTGCGAAAGAGTGGCTTCGATCTGGGGGTCGGTGAGTATTTTGCGGCGCTGGAAGCTGTGGAGGGTGGCTACGGACGATCGCGGCCCGTACTGCAGCGGACACTAAAGCTGATGTGGTGTACGTCGCGCTCTCAGCAGAGTCAGTTCGATCTGCTCTGGGAAATGGTCATTCGGCAACTGGAGTCCGAACTACCACCACCCGTACAGGAGATTGAGGGGCACGAGTTCAACTCGACGCAGGCAGAGGTGGCGCCTTCATTATCCCAGGCCACACCACCACCGGTTACCGAAGTCTCAGAGGAGCCAGAGCCAGATGGCATTAGTGCTGCGCCGCTGCCCGTGCGCCCGCCATTTGTGCCAGCGGAAGTCGAAGAGTTGGTTGAGTTGCAGACCTATTGGCCGATTTCCCATCGGGACATGCTGTATGCGTGGCGCTACCTGCGTCGGATGGTTCCAGGCGGGCCGGTTGATGTGCTAGATGTGTCCGCAACGGTAGAGCGGACAGCACGAGAGGGTTTCTTTCTGGCTCCCGTATACCATCAGCGCGATCGCAATGAAGCAGGTCTAATATTGTTCGTCGATCAAAATGGCTCGATGATGCCGTTTCATCGATATACGCGCGATCTGGTCGATACAGCGAAAAATGGAGGTGTACTGCACTCGGAGCAGGTGGCGGCGTTCTATTTTCAGAATGTCCCAGGCGATTACGTGTACGCGGATCGCAATCTGATGCAGCCAGTCGCACTGGAGCGAGTACTGGAGCAATGCGATCGCGATACGAGCATGCTGATTGTTAGCGATGCGGGGGCAGCGCGGGGCTACCGCAAGCTCGCGCGGTTGCGGGCGACGACAGCGTTTGTGCTGGCGCTGCAGCAGCGAGCGAGCGCGATCGCGTGGCTGAATCCGATGCCGAGATTGCGCTGGAAAGGCAGTTCGGCAGAACTCGTCGCGGGTTTAGTACCTATGTTTCCAATGAATGAGGACGGGTTCAGTCAGGCAATTGATGTGGCACGAGGTCAAGTGCCGGCATGACAACTTTGACGCCGCAGATGCAGAGAGAGCGAGCACGAGCAGCGGTCGATCGCTTCGTGGGGCGGTTTGGCGAGCCGTATCGCGTGCTGGCTTACTATGCGGCGCTGCCGCTGGTGCTGACACCGGACTTGCTGCACTATCTGCGGAACGAGTTTCTGCGCGATCGTGGGGTGCCGTGGGTGGCAGAGGCCGACCTGTTGCTATCGGATTTGTGTCGTCCAGTAGGCTACGAGCTGTATGTGGTGGATACAGCAGTGAGAGCGTATCTATTGGAGGATATGGAATGCGTGCTGGGACAATCGCAGATGGAGGCGGTGGCGCGGCTGCTCATTAGCTACTTGCGGTATTTAATGCAGAACAGTCCGCAGCTAGACGAGCGCGAGCTGGAAGCGCAGCAGTGGGCGGCAATGGTGTATTTGGAGGCACGGCGAGAGACGGTGGTGCGCGAGATCGCTGGTAAGTTTTTACACGCAACGTTGGCTGCTGAGCCATTAGCAGGAGAGTCATTGCTTGTAAGTCAACAGGAGATGGCTCGGTTGGCGAGGATCACTCGTGAGTTGGCGCCCCAGCTTCGGGAATATCCGGCGTTAGTGGAGTACGCCGCAACAATCGCGCAATTGCTGAGAGCTCCGAGAGAGGTCTTGCCGCATTCGTTGCGCTCCTCGTACCGCATTACAGCAGACGTGGAGCTAGAAATTCCCGAGTCACTGTTACCCACGTTAGCTCTCAAGCCGGATGCGTCAGAGATTTTATCAAAGCCGATTTTAGAGGGGGGTCCCAAGCGGCAAGTGTTGGAGTTCGAAACGGCGCAATTAGTCGATCCGGATGAGGAGGCGCTTTCTGCTACAGATTGGGTTCCTCCCTTAGAGACAGAGTCTGTCACGGTGGTAACGATCGCGCTGGAACCTGCCACTGAAGAGAGCCCAGAAGCGGAGTTGGAGGCCTTTGAATTTGAAAGCGCGCGGATTGCACGCACGCGGAAACGGTGGGCAATCCGCAAAACGCGCAGACATGGTCACCAGTTTATAGAGCAATTAATTGAGGGCGTTCAACTGGAAATGGTGGCAATACCAGGTGGGACGTTCCTGATGGGGTCTCCGAAGGACGAATCGGAGCGGGAAAACGACGAAGGGCCGCAGCACGAAGTGACGATCCCACCATTGTTCATAAGCAAATACCCGGTGACACAGGCACAGTGGAAATTTGTGGTGGCGGAATTGCCGCAAGTCAAGTGCGAACTCCCTCCCCTCCCTTCGAACTTCAAGGGGAGCGATCGCCCCGTTGAGCAAATCAGCTGGTACGAGGCGGTGGAGTTCTGCGATCGCCTAGCCGCCTGCACGGGACGCCCGTGCCGACTGCCCTCGGAAGCGGAGTGGGAGTATGCCTGTCGTGCGGGAACGACGACGCCATTCCACTTCGGTGAAACCATCTCCCCAGCGTTGGCAAACTACAACAGTACTAGTACTTACAGCAATGGTCCGAAGGGCAAATATCGCCAGAAGTCAACACCGGTTGGAAGTTTCCCCGCCAACGATTTTGGTTTGTACGACATGCACGGAAACGTCCTTGAATGGTGCCAGGACCAGTACCACGAGAAGTACGCGGAGGGGGTCTTTCCGTGCGACGGTAGTGCCTGGGAGGACCGGGGAAAGAGCGCAGAACGCATATTACGCGGCGGCGCCTGGTTCGGCTTTCCGAGGTGGTGCCGCTCTGCGTACCGCTACCACTTCAATCCCGGCGCCCGCAACTACGCTATCGGTTTCCGGGTTGCGTGCGCCGCGCCGAGGACGTAGCCCTTGTATCTTGGGAAGTGTGGCAGACCGTCTATCCCTTGGTCCAAAGTAGACCGTAGAAAAGCTTGGGTCGCCACATCCCCTCGTTAGAACTCGGAAAATCGCCTGGGACACCAAGCCCGCATCGTGCAAGGTCGAGTCGCTGCAGGGGTAACCGCACCGTTATTAAGGTTAGCCGCCATGGATAACACTATCTGTTGGGTCGGGATTGACGTATGCAAGCAACACCTTGATGTTGCCATTCGCCCTCACGACCAGATGCTCCAGTTCCCGAACACCGACGGCGGCATCGCCGCCCTAGTCGCCCAGCTGCGTCCCCTGCAGCCAGAGCGCACTGTACTTGAGGCAACGGGTGGGATGGAACGGGCAGCCGCCGTCGCACTCCAGTCAGCCGGTTTGGCTGTTGCGGTCATCAACCCCCGACAAGGGCGAGATTTCGCCCGCGCCATCGGTCGGCTCGCCAAAACAGACCGCATCGATGCCACCGTGCTGGCGCATCTGGGAGAAGCCCTCCGACCGCCGGTCCGACCCTTGCCCAGCACGGAAGCGCGGCACTTGAAGGAACTGGTGACGCGACGCCGCCAAATCGTGGAGATGATTGGCGCGGAAAAGAGCCGTTTGTCCGGGACAACGGGAGCTGCGAAAGCCGATATTCAAGCCCACATTGACTGGATGCAAGAGCGCCTGGGTCGGCTCGACCGGGAAATCGAAGCAGTCAAGCGTCAGCATGTGGAGTGGTCGGAGAAAGCAGACCTGCTGGAGAGCGTGCCGGGTGTCGGACCCGTCATCGCGATGACGCCGATCGTGGAGTTACCGGAGCTAGGGCGTCTCAACCACAAGCAAATTGCGAGCTTGGTGGGAGTGGCGCCGCACAACCGAGACAGCGGCAAAGTGCGGGGCAAACGGACAATCTGGGGAGGGCGAGCGGCAGTGCGGGCGGCACTGTACATGGGAGCCTTAGTCGGGAAGCGGTTTAACCCAGCACTCAAGGACTTCTACGAGCGTTTAAAACAGGGCGGGAAAGCAACGAAGGTGGCTTTAACAGCCTGCATGCACAAACTGTTGACCGTGTTGAATGTGATGGTCAAAAAGGGAGAACGGTGGCGGGCACCGAGCGCGGCGTGAGAGCAGAGCGGCAACACAATGACAGGCTGCTACTTGACAACCAAGATAATCGCTTTTCTCTTTTTCACTCTTTCCCTTCTCCGCGTCACCAGCGCACAAAGTAAGGTTTTGTTGCGGGAATATTGCATTTAGGTTGAAGTATGGTCAAAGCCGATCGCCAGCCGCGCATCACTTACGATCGCCAACAAGTTGAGGTGCAGTTCTTCCGGGAACAGCTCGATGAGAACGTCCACATCAAGATGATGTCGATTCCCGGCGGCACGTTCTTGATGGGATCGCCGGAGTCCGAGCTGGAGAGACTCGATCGTGAAGGACCCCAACACGAGGTCAGCGTGCCACCATTCTTTATGGGCAAATATCCCGTTACCCAGACGCAGTGGCGGATCGTGGCAGCGACTTTTCCTCAGGTGAATCGCAAACTCAACCCCGACCCATCGCACTTCAAGGGAAGCGATCGCCCCGTCGAGCAAGTCAACTGGTACGAGGCGGTGGAATTCTGCGATCGCCTAGCTGCCTACACAGAACGACCCTACCGACTGCCGAGCGAAGCGGAGTGGGAATATGCTTGCCGCGCGGGAACGACAACTCCGTTTCACTTTGGCGAAACGATAACAACCGAGCTGGCGAACTATCGCGGCACGGATTTGGAATTTGATGGTCAAACCTACAGCGGTGCCTACGGGGAGGGTCCACATGGTGAGTATCGCGAAGGGACAACACCGGTGGGTCAGTTTGCGATCGCCAACGAATTTGGTCTGTGCGACATACACGGAAACGTCTATGAATGGTGTCAGGACCAATATCACGAGAGGTACGACGAGGGTGTCGTTCCATGTGATGGAAGTGCCTGGGAGAACCGGGAAGAGGGCGAAACACGCATATTACGCGGCGGCTCCTGGTACGTCAATCCGAGGGGGTGCTGCTCTGCGTACCGCTTCCGCTTCGATCCCGGCGTCCGCGGCAACTATTTCGGTTTCCGTGTAGCGTGCGCCGCGCCGAGGACGTAACCCTTTTCACTTTTTCACTCTTTCCCTTTTCCGCGCAAGATTTTTCTCTTTGCGAACAAATTAAACAATCCTTTATCCCTCCTCTTCGGGCAGCCGAGCTGGTAGATTCAAAGTCCTGCAAATTCCTTACCGAAACGACCTTGAGCGAGCTACCGATAATCCAGCGCACCCACGACCTCATCAAGTGGTACGTGCCGATTCTCAACAAACTGCCCCGCGACCATAAATTCATGCTAGGCGACCGGATCGTTTCCGCGCTGTACGACTTACTGGAAGGGTTGGTCCGCGCTCGCTACAGTCGCGACAAGCTCGATCTTCTCCAGTCCCTCAATGCCCAGCTTTCGGTGTTGCGCCACCAAACCCGTTTGCTGTTGGACTTCGAGCTGATTTCCAGCAAACGCTTCCAATTCGCCAACCAGCACCTCGACGCAATTGGTAGCGAGCTCGGCGGTTGGATTAAGCGGCAACAAACGTTCCGCCCGGTCGAAGCTGCATGAAACGTTACGGTAACCTCTGGCCCGAAATCATCGACTTCGACAACCTATTGCTCGCTGCCCGTAACGCCCAACGGGGCAAACGTTATCGCGATAACGTCCTGGCATTCAATGCCAACCTCGCCAGCGAACTCACTCGCCTGCAAACCGAACTTAACGAGCAGCGGTACGTCCCCGGTGGCTACCACACCTTCGAAATCCGCGACCCCAAACCGCGTCTAATTTCCGCTGCACCTTACCGCGATCGCGTGGTGCATCACGCCCTCTGCAACGTCATCCAGTGGCGCATCGAGCGCAGCTTCATCCACGACAGCTACGCCAACCGCCTCGGCTACGGCACCCACCGCGCCCTGAAGCGCTTCACCACCTTCGCTCGCAGCCACCGCTACGTGCTGCAGTGCGACATCCGCAAGTATTTCCCCAGCATCGATCGCGAAATCCTCAAAACCCTACTGCGCCGCAAACTCAAGTGTCCGCAAACGCTCTGGCTGGCCGACACGATTATCGACGCTAGCGTTCGGCACGGCGACTTGTCTGCCGCAGACGCACGCCACTTCCCCGGGGACGAGCTGCTGACCCCACTCGAACGCCGTCGCGGACTGCCCATCGGCAACCTCACCAGCCAGTTCTTTGCCAACCTCTACCTTAACGGGCTGGACCACTTCGTCAACGAGCAACTGCGCGTCCCCCACTACCTGCGCTACGCGGACGACTTCGCCCTCTTCAGCAACGATCGCGCCCAACTCGTGGCGGCACGGGAGGCGATCGCAGTGTATCTGGAAACCTTGCGCCTGCAGCTCCACCCCATCAAAACGCAACTGTTCGAGACGCGGCACGGCGCTAACTTCGTGGGCTTCAGGGTGCTGGGCGATCGCGTACGGGTCCGCAACGACAACCTGCAGCGATCGCGGCGGCGACTGCGGAAACTGCAGCGGGAGTATGGTGTCGGGGCGATCGCGCCAGAAAAGATAGCGCAGCGGCTGCAAAGTTGGGACGCGCACCTGCGACACGGAGACACCTACCGGTTGCGGCAGTGCATCTTCGCCAACCTAAGATTCGAGCTGCTCGGCGATCGCGATCGTCTAGAACCAACCGAGTGCATCCGGGAGAGGGTCAACGCATGAAGGCCAAGCTTGTCGAGGCGATCGCCCAACTTGTGCGGACGCTGTCCGATGAGGAACGCGACCTTCTGGAAGCCAAACTGCAGCAGGAACGCGATCTCGCGGCAGTCGGTGCGATCGCGCGACCTCAATCTGCCCTCGACCTAGCGCGGCCGTGGGTAGGCTGCCTCGACGACGGACCGGAAGACTTGTCCTGCCAGATTTGACGGTATCCAGCCGGCGATCGCGCGGCAGGTCGGTTCGCGTTATGCTGCGAGCGGGACAGGCCGCGAACGCGGCGGCTCCTGGAACGACAATCCGAGGAACTGCCGCTCCGCGTACCGCAACAACTACAACCCCGGCGACCGTAACAACAACATCGGTCTCCGTGTAGCGTGCGCCGCGCCGAGCACTCTCCTGTACCAGAGCTGGCAGATGGGAATCTGTCGGGAGTGTCAGGGAGAGTCCAGACCGGTTCCGGCGATGCGAAAGCATCCAAAAATAAAACCGGACCGGACAGCTTGGTAGGGAAACCGAAGAGTCGTCCGGTCCACCTGCATTCAGAGTGGTAATGGCCGAGCTAGTCATTCGCAAAGAGAGCCGGACGGCATACTACTTCCCCGAGCAGCTCCGTGACGGGCTAAACCTGGACATGATCGAGGTGCCAGGCGGTACGTTCGTGATGGGGTCGCCCGAGAACGAGCCAGAGCGGGAGTCTGACGAAGGACCGCAGCACGAGGTAAAGGTACCGCCATTCTTTCTGGGGCGCTATCCGGTAACGCAAGCCCAGTGGCAGTTCGTGGCGACGGAATTGCCACAAGTGAAGATCGAGCTCGACCCCGACCCGTCTGAGTTTAAGGGAAGCGATCGCCCCGTCGAGCAAGTCACTTGGTACGAGGCAGTGGAGTTCTGCGACCGCCTAGCCGCCCGCACGGGACGCCCGTACCGACTACCGAGCGAAGCGGAGTGGGAGTATGCCTGTCGTGCTAGAACGAAGACACCGTTCTACTTCGGCAAGACGATATCAACTGAGCTGGCGAACTACGACGGCAACTACACCTATCACAACGGACCGGAAGGGGAATATCGCCAGGAGACGACGCCGGTAGGACACTTCGGAATCGCCAATGGATTCGGGTTAAGCGACATGCACGGAAACGTCTATGAGTGGTGCCAGGACCACTGGCACGACAGATATGAAGAGGGGGTTGTTCCGCTCGATGGAAGCGCCTGGGAGGACCGGGGAGAGGGCGCAGAACGCATAATACGCGGCGGCTCCTGGCTCGATGATCCGAGGGGGTGCCGCTCCGCGTACCGCTTCTACTTCAATCCCGGCGTCCGTGACAGCGACCTCGGTCTCCGTGTAGCGTGCGCCGCGCCGAGGACGTAGCCCTTTCCTCTTTTTCACTCTTTCCCTTTTCCGCGCGCCAAAACCAAGCCAGTTAAGTTTTGTAACATGGACTGGATGACTGTCAGCAAGTATGTATTGCAAATCCGGATGGGCAGCAGGCGGACAAGGAATGCAGTGCGCCACTCCATCCAAACTCAAACAACCGACCCCAACAAATTCAATACCGCGGGCGATCGCGGAGCCACTCCACTACAGAGCGATCCGGCAATGAACAACGCCAGCACAGGCCATCAACCAAAGCAGCAAGCCTAAAATATCAACCGCAGCCCTCAACCACGATCGGTTCGATCCAGCCAAGGAGCAACCCCAAGCTATGAGCGCCACTGCCCTCATCGCGATCGCCAGCCCGCTCGCGATTGCCGCAGCCTTCTGGTGGCAGAACCCTCAACCCGTCACCCCACCCCGCTCGGCAGCACCAAACCCCTGGCGATCGCGCCCGTCAAACAAACGCAGACCTGTTAGGTCAAGCCCGGCAGTATCTTCGACGGCGACACCATGCGGGTAGTCATCGGCTCCAAAGAACTGAAGAGTCGCTACTGCGGCATCGATGCCCCCGAAACCGATCAACCCCTGGGCATCGAGGCACGCGACTCGTAGGGATACGGTTGGGGAAGTAGGGGCGATCGCGCACGCACAATAAGGCATCGTAATTCGATCCCAGCGACAGCGACCTCGTCCCGGTGTACCAGCAGGAAGTAGCGTGGCGGGGGCAGTTGGTCGTGGCGATCGCCACTTTCTTGCTTTCGGCAGGATAAGTTATCCTACTACAAGCAGGAGGTGATAGCGATGAAGACCAAAATATCGGCAACCGTGGACGCCGAGCTGTTGTCCAGTTTGGAGAAGCAAACGGGAGAAGGGCGATCGCAACTCCTGGAGAAAGCCCTGCGGCACTACCAGCGCTTTTTGACCCAGCAACAGCTCGAGCAATTTTACTCGCAACACCCCGAGACCGCAGACGAGCAATACGCTGCAGACGTGGCCGAAATGAACGCCGCTGCCGCGCTCGCCGATGACTGAGTCAGTTCGGCAGGGAGAGGTGTATCTCTTCAAGGCTGTCTCCAGTAGGGGCGACAGCAAGAAACGTCCGTGGGTCATCGTCTCTGAGAACGTCCGCAACCATTACAGCAGCATGGTGTTGGCGGTTCCATTCACCTCCAATAACACCAACATCCCGCCAACGCGGGTCCGGATACCGAAGGGAGAAGGCGGGTTGGACGTGGATTCGGTTGCCATGTGCGATCGCATCACGACGCTGGAAAAGACCCTGTTTGACCGCGGACCCTACGGCGGGACGATTGGTGCCGACTATCTGTCGCAGATCCAGGACGCAGTGCTCGTTGCCTTAGGGCGATATTAGGCAGTGTTCCACCCGCGATCGCCCCCCCCCCCCCGAGTTTTCTTTGGGGAAACCAGGAGCGCGTGCGATCGCCTTGCGGTTGGGACGAACCCCGAGCGATCGCGTCACACCTATTGCTCATTCGTCGGAGGAGGTCGCCGTTGGACCGTCGCGCGCGGGTCGCTCCTCTCCCCCCCCACTCATCACTCGCGAATAGCAGCAAACGCGGTGCGCTTATTGCCATCAACAAAGGGATGGTTCGAAGCGTGATAGTAGAGATATTAAAGCAGATAGGCTGCTGCCTGCTCGGGAATCGTAGGATGCAACAACGCACCAGCAAATGTGGCTCGGGGTTGAGCGAGCGCGGAGTCGAGCAACCCTGCATCCCGCAGTCCGGGTGTACCGCCTAGGGTCGCGATTTGGTCCGCATGAATCTGCAAGACAACCTCGCGAGTGAGGAACTTAGGAATTGGCAAGGCGACGATACACCTCAGCGCGCTCCTGCCTGGAGTGTAGGTAGGCTTGCCAGAACAAATCGGCATCGGAGCGATCGGAGGATGGCTGGAGCGATCGCACGAATGACAGCACTTTCTCCGGGTCGGACTCCGGAATCTGCTCTAGTGCTTGCAGCAGTTCTTCTTTGGTGGTCATCTCGTTTACCATCAGGTTACTGACTGCCGTCGCACGAGTACTCAAAGCATAGCGCGCGCGTCAAAGGGCAATGGCATCGATTACTCAGCACACGCGATCGCCTAGAACCTACCCAATACAACCGGGAGTGGATCGCCGCATGAATGCCAAGCTGGTCAACGCGATCGCTCAGCTCGTCCGCAAGCAGTCCGAGGCGGAACGCGACCTGCTGGTAGTAAAGCTGCGGCAGGACAGCGATCGCGCAGCAGTCGGTGCGATCGCCCGACATCAATATGCCCTCGACCTGCCCCAGTCTTGGGTAGGCTGCATCGACGACGGACCGGAAGCCTTGTCCTGCCAGATTTGAAGGTATCCAGCCGGCGATCGCTCAGCAGGTCGGTTCGCGTTATGCTGCGAGCGAGACAAGTCGCGATCGCGGCGGCTCCTGGAACGACAATTCGAGGAAGTGCCGCTCCACGTACCGCAATAACAATATCGGTTTCCGTGTTAGGTGCGCCGCCGAGCACTCTCCTGTTCCAGAGCTGGCAGATGGAAATCTGTCGGGAGTGTCAGGGAGAGTCCAGATATGTTCCGGCGATGCGAAAGCATCTAAAAATAAAACCGG
Organism: Rubidibacter lacunae KORDI 51-2; assembly: GCF_000473895.1. Lineage (NCBI taxonomy): Bacteria > Bacillati > Cyanobacteriota > Cyanophyceae > Chroococcales > Aphanothecaceae > Rubidibacter > Rubidibacter lacunae. The sequence goes on from NZ_ASSJ01000041.1 coordinate 41,510, forward strand.
ACCGGACAGCTTGGAAGGGAAACCGAAGGGTCTTGCGGTCCACCTGCATACAGAGTCGTCATGGCCGAGCTAAACATTCCCGGAACGCACCGGAAGACACACTACTTTCCCGAGCGGCTCCGTGCCGGGTTGAACCTGGACATGATTGAGGTGCCAGGCGGGAGCTTCTTAATAGGGTCGCCTGAGACCGAGCCCGAGCGAGATCCTCACGAAGGTCCTCAGCACGAGGTAAATGTACCGCAATTCTTTATAGGGCGCTATCCCGTAACGCAAGCCCAATGGCAATTCGTGGCAACGGAACTGCCCGAGGTAAATCGCGAACTCGACCCCGATCCTGCGAAGTTCAAGGGAAGCGATCGCCCGGTCGAACAAGTCAACTGGTACGAGGCAGTGGAGTTTTGCGATCGCCTGGCTGCCCACACGGGACGCCGGTACCGTCTGCCCTGTGAAGCGGAGTGGGAGTATGCCTGCCGTGCAGGAACGAAGACACCGTTCTACTTTGGCAAGACCATTTCACCTGAGCTAGCAAACTACAACAGCGCATACATAGACGGCGGTGGACCGAAAGGGGAAGAACGCGAGGGGACGTCGCCGGTAGGACACTTCGGAAATGCCAACGGCTTCGGATTAAGCGATATGCACGGAAATGTCTTTGAGTGGTGCCATGACAAATATCGCGAGAGGTACGAAGCGGTGGTCGTTCCGAGCGATGGAGATGCTTGGGGGGACCAAGAAATTCAGGACGCAGATCGCATGATACGCGGCGGCGCCTGGAGCTCGTATTCCAAGCAATGCCGCTCTGCTTACCGCTACAACAGCTTTGCCGGCGATCGCCTCGACGACGTCGGTTTCCGGGTGGCGTGCACCGCCCCGAGAACGTAACCTTTTCTCTCTTTTACTCTTCTATGCACCGGAGACAAAAAAGTTAAGCGTTACACCAGCAACCGGACAATTACCAAGGAATCTGTTGTGCAATCCCCGGTAAGCTTCAGGCGAACCGAGCGTGGAGTACCCTACCATCCAAGCTCTAGCGAACGATCCTAACAAGCTCCGAATACCGCGCGCGATCGCGCAGCCACTCAACGTCGAAGCGATCGGCAATAGCAGCAACACGTTTGGACCAAGGGAGACCTCGATTATTTCGCTTAAGACCGAAAGTTGGCGCGGCAGCACGGGGCGTTTCAGCCGCCAATACGCCAGAATTCGAGAAATTTTCAAGGTTTCCCAAGGTCTGGTTTAGGAGTCTCTTGAACTCAGATCTTGGTATTCGATCGAGATATTAGAACTGTAATTGACTCCTATGAATGTAGCCTGGCAAATTGCATGCATCTGTTTGAAACCAATCACCGGAGGAACCGTATATATTCACACTTGAAACTCGCTGAATAGTGCAAAGTAGTTCGCCATTCGGTGAAAGCCGCACATTAGAGGGAGGATCGTAAACTAGTGCTGAACTTGCAGTGGGAAGAGAAACAGGAAATGTGTCAATTTCCCAGCGAGAGCTGCTAACAGGGCAGTTCGGAACGGCTCCGATATTGGTGATATCCCATTGAATCCGAGCAGCTGCCATGTTCTGCCAAACGATAGTCACAAAGCCATTGCATTCACTCGATCCCGTCGACAAAGAAAATCTCCCACGCCAAGTACCCCCAGGGTCGCACGCGCCTACCTCGCTGATGAAGATAGAGCCAACATAAGGACTGCCGCCGAAAACAGTTTGCACGCCACTGAGGTTACGGCGATCGCTGGAGCAGATCCTACCAAGTTCGGGAATGATTGTTTTCCCCGACTCTGAACGCCATTCAACAGCATTTGCCGGAAGGCAGAGAGAGCCAGACAGGGCTACAGCGGTTGCCAATATCAAAACAGATGACTGTCTCATACAGAAAACTTCCCCACCAATAAAACTCTTAGTCAATCCGCACTCAGTTATATCGCAAAAATTGCTTGGTGTGCGAGTGGCCGAGCACGCGCAGATCGGAGGTGCCGCTGCGGTTGCCAGGGCAAGGACAGCGCCTTAGCGAGCAGGAGCGCCAAGCGCCAGACAGATGCTGATAAGAGTGGCGCGAACATTAGCGCGAACATTAGTAGGAATTGTGGGAAATCCATCGGGCTTTAGCCAAATCGGCACCGATCGCCTAAGGGGAGATGAAAGCCAAGCCAAGTTTCATCAGCATCTCAGGGATAGTAACGTTCGCTCGGCTAAACCCAACTTCATCAGAGGCCGTTTGAAAAGTTCGGGGCGGTTTCAAATTACGCCAGCCGTGTGACTATCAGGCGGAACGTCGCAATCTGAATTATCGCCTCCGATGAGTCCGGCAGATACTCGTAGTCCACATTCAACCGCCGATACTAAATGCAAGCCTCGGTCCCTAGCTTCAGCTCTCAATGAACCGAGCACTTTTGCAAGAAATTTTCCGATAGCGATCGCCTCGTCCAGTCAATCGCACTCCTTAAAAAAGCACTGCCCGGCGTCTAGCCAAGCAGTGCAAAGCTATTGCTTTCTGTTAGCTGACTAACTTATCCAAACGACAGCGCTAGGGACTGTGCGAGTTGCTGTAGTCCTTGCACGATCGCAACTGTCACCTGATGCGTCACGGGCAAGCTGTCCACCACCATGCCGGTACACAGCAGCATCATGTACAAGATCGAAAACTTGAACAACGATCGCGCTAGTTGCTTGTCCGAGGGTGCTTGCTTGAGCTGAGAGGCTTTTTGAAGAAACAGCGCGCCCAGCACGCCCGCGATCGCCGCGTATGTCGCACCCAAAGGACCCCACGGAACGATCGGCAGCGCCGTCATCGGCACGACGATTAGCGTGTAGAGCCAAATCTGCCGTGCTGTTTCTTTCTCACCGGCAACGACCGGCAACATCGGCACGTTCACTGCCGCGTAGTCATCGCGGATCATCAACGCCAACGACCAAAAATGCGGCGGCGTCCACACGAAAATAATCGCGAACAGCAACCAAGGCATCCAACCCAAGTCGCCCGTCACTGCTGCCCAACCGACCAACGGCGGAATCGCCCCAGCCGCACCGCCAATGACGATGTTCTGCGGGCTGTTGCGCTTCAGCCAGTGGGTATACACCAACATGTAGATCGCAATCCCCGCCATTGCTAGCAACGCGCTCAGCAGATTCGCCCAAACTGCCAACAAAACGAACGACACCACCCCCAAGGCGATCGCGAAGATCAGCGCGTGTTGTGGCTGTACCCGCCCAGATGGAATCGGGCGCTTGCGCGTGCGCTGCATGTCGTAGTCGATGTCGCGATCGTAGATGCAGTTGAGCGTTTGCGCGCTGGCGGCAGCCAGCGTTCCGCCCAGCAGCGTCACCGCTAACAGCAGTGGTTCGACACTTCCCTCGGATGCAATCCACATTGCTGCTGCTGTAGTAATCAACAGCAATGGAATAATCCGGGGCTTGGTGAGCTGCACGTAGCTCTGAAGCACCTGTCGGATATTCTCGTTCCGACGTGGGATGCACGTTCCGGTCGTGGTCATGATTGAAAACCTCGTTGCATAGATAGGCAGGCAGAGAGTCCGGGCAGCAACCGATGGCAGTCGAGACGGTACGACCGCTCTTGCAAACCAGCCGTTGGCATCAGCCAGCAGCAAGCGCGCGATCTTGGCGCACCAGCAAGCTCAGAACGAGCAAGACGCCCAACAATAGCGCCCCAATCGTCTGGTGGGCTACTGTCAGCGACTCCACTTGGAGGTGTAAATGCATCGTCGCGAGGCCGAGCAGGATTTGCAATACGACTAGCCCGGCGGCTGCCGTTGCCAATCGTCGCAACCAAGGATGAAGTCCGGGGGTATTCCATGCCAGTCCAACTGCTACCCCCGTGGCCACCGTGGCAGGAATAACGCCGAGCAGGTGACTGTGGACGATCGCGCACATCGCGGCGCCGCCCAAACATTGGTGCACTGCCCAGCGCGACGCTACCAGCCCGCCGAGCAGACTTTGTACATACACCAACCCGGTTGCAGTTGGGGCCGCGATCGCTAACCAGCGCCCCGTCGCCCCCGACCCCTGGAACGGAGTCAGTGCGACCGCAATTGAGAGCAACGCGGCAAAAAATAACAGTGCCGTACCCAGGTGCATCGTCACGATGTCGAAGCGGAGCATCTCGGTCACCGTTAGCGCACCCAACAACGCTTGCATCATTACGAGCAGCACCGCGCCTGCTGATGCCCAAGGCAGCCAGCCAGGCAAGCGATGGCGCTCCCACACAGTCCAAGCCAACAATCCCAGGGTACTGAGACCGATAAAACCGGCGTCGAGACGGTGGAACCACTCTAGAAAAACCTGCAGGTTCATCTGCTGGCTGGGGACGAGTTGCCCATAGCAGAGCGGCCAGTCCGGGCAGGCCAGTCCGGCATTCGCTACCCGCGTTGCACTCCCAATTGCCATCAAAATGAGTGTGGCGACGGCAATTTTCCACACCAGACCGCGCACTTGGGCAGGCACGGGCGTGGACGGCGCATCGAGAAAGCGTGGGGGTTGCAGGAAAGATTCGGTCATAACTGTTGCAACTTCTTCGTACAAATTCGCTGTTAAGCGAGCGATCGCTAACCTTGGGACTAAGCTGAAAACTGGGTTGGTTTGCCGTACCGCAGCTATCAGCTCGCCCTTACAACCCACTGTAACCAGGACTATCGAGCGCCTCGGTTGCTTTAGACATTCTTCAGATTGGTCTCAGAATATCCGCAACAAAGCTTTACGTAATCATCTAACAATGTGGTTCGATAGATCGAGCAATAAGTCTTGGTCTATAAAACTTGGGGGCGATCCTGAAGTTAAGTTAAAGTTCTTGAGGTTGCGGGTTCCGGGTTCTGACTCAGTTAAGTGTGGGATAGTTAGCGTTTCCTGCCAGGTCCAGGCTCAGTCCGTCAATCGAGCTTGTTTTCCTGTTTTGCTCGCCCATTAACCATGCACTCCTTGTCAAATCAACGGCATGCCAAAAAATCAATCCAAATTCAAGATGGATCCCTCCGACGGTTTTCAACGCAGCCGGGTTCATTACTGTCGAATCCCGCCAACTTTATCGCCGTTAGTCAGGATTATTGATGAACTCTTATGCGGAGACCTTTAATCTATTGCCGAGCAAGGCTTGCAGACTTTTTCGCTCAATGACGGTGCGTTTCTATACAAGTAGATTGGAGCCTACTCAGAGCAAGGGTTTGAGGCTTCGGCAAAATCTTCGTGAATAATCCTGGACAGCTTGTGACCTTCCCTCGATCTTGCCTGGATTATTCATGAGCAGGCTGAAATGGGCAGAGCTTCGGGAATATCAGAGGTAACCTGGGCTGGCAAGCCTTCTCGTCGGTCTATTTCTGCCTTAATCTGCTTTCGACTGCCTCATTCGGGCGGCGATTGCAGATCATTTTCTCTGGGAAGTATACGTCTCCCTTGGCGGACTCACCTCTCATTGCGCGGTTGCGCTTGCTCCACATAGCTGCCGCGCTATCTGACTGATTTCCTCGGCATAGAGCCTGTAAAGTTTTTTGTGTAAGCGGTCCAAGAGATAACCCAATAGGAGACCGCAACCTATGCCCAGACGCAAGTCATAACCCTCCGAAACCGACCAGCTCCTCAACCAACTCCGGCAGCATTACTCCGGTCCCGAGCAAATCCTCGGCGAGAATGGGCTGCTCGAACAGCTCACCCCCCGTTTGGTCGAACACGCCCTCCCAGGCAAATCTACCCACCCCCCTCCAGGAGCAGGCTGCCGACCCCGAAGCGCTGCCCAATAGTCGCAACGGCGACTCGCGCCAAACCGTCCAATGCAACCAAGGCAGCCTCGAGCTGCAGATTCCGCGGGACCGTCGCAGCGAATTCACGCCCGCCCTCTAATCCAGGCTAGCGGAGTTCGCCGAGAAGTGGGACGCCACCGACCCGACCATCAGCGCGATGTGGTTGCGGCACTGGGAGCCAGTCATCCCGTTCTTCTATTACCCGCCGGGAATCCGGCGAGCGATTGACACGACCAACGCGATTGAAGCGCCGAACGACTCGTTGCGGAAGGTATTGAAGGCCAAGGGATCGGTTCCGTCAGAGGCCGCGGTCTTCAAGTTGCTCTAACTAGCGCTGGAGAAGATTGCCGAGAATTGGACGATGCCACTGGCGAACTGGGAAGGCGGCGCTAGCGCGATTGGCCATCGAGCATGCCGAGTGCTTCACCGACTGTGGTCTCCTTGCTCACCCAAAAAACTTGACACCCCCCATTTGAAAAGTCGGGTTGCTCGAAATCGAGCACATGTCTCGCGACGAGGGAATAGGATTTTGGGGCTTTTCTACGGATCGCTCAGGGTACTTTGGTACCCGACTAGACCCTTTTCAAATAGCCTCTTAGATCTTGGCAGTCAATCCCGCTTGCCGCATTAATTCTATTTCTTGCTCCAACCCTTCAGGCAGAGATCGCGGCGCGAACCCAAAGTCTTGTTGGGCGGCAGCGTGGGAAAACGCCTTGTCTTCTTGGAGGCGCAAAATTTGCTCCCGGCGGACGGGAGAACGGTCTCCCAGTAAGAACTCTGCTGTTGTTGCCGCCCACACCCCTATCTGATAGGGGAGCGAAACCAGCCGTACAGGCTTGCCCAAGCAGGAACCGACCAGCTGCAGGAGTTCGCGGAAGCTGACCACTGTACCACCAGACAGATCGTACGCACCTTCAATATCCGGACACTGCCACACGCTAAGCAGAGCTTGGGCTAAATCGTCGGCGTGGACGGGCTGCAATAGATTGTTGCCGGGACCGAAGACTGGAAAGAGTCCGTATCGATCGCAGAACCGAACCAATTTGTGGATGTTCTTATCGCGCGGGGAGCCGTAGATCATTGTCGGGCGGAGCAAACAAGTACTGCCGGGGTATTGTTCGAGCTCGGCTTCGGCAGCTTTGTAGGCGCGGGAGTATTCGTTGTAGCGCGAGAACACGCCGGTGGTCCCAATAACGATCGCGCGCGGTTGGCGGTCTAGCTGGCGCAGACTTGCCAGCAGCGGCGGGACGTGACGCAACTGGGCCAAATGCACGATTGTGTCGGGTTCCCATTGGGCGATCGCCTGCTTCCAGCTGGTAGCTTCGGAGCTGTCGCCGACGGCGAACTTCAGCTTGAGGTCGAGCTCCTCTAAGGCCGCGCGATCGCCTGTCGGTCGCACGAGGCAAACCACCTCAGCTTGCGGGGCAGCGACAGCCAGACGTTGGAGAAACCATCCACCGGTCAGACCGGTGGCTCCGGTGATTAGCGTTCTCATGCTCCTCAACTCGTAGGAACGGACTGCGAAGAAGGTTGAAGTCGAGCGCCAGTAGGCAAGCGCCAGCCCCTGTGACCGATGGCGGCTATGCCTTAGCCACGCTCCCGGCGTGCACCAACGCTTCGCGATAAGCAGCAAGCGTGCGCTCCATCATCATGGAGAAAGTGTATTCGCACTCGTAGCGCGAGCGCGCCGCCTTGCCCATCGCCACACGGCGATCGCGATTCTCGATTAGCTCGCGCAAGCGTTTGCGTAGGGTATCGGCATCGCCGTGCGGAATACTGAAACCAGTCTCGCCCTCCACGATCGCCTCTGATGCTCCGCAAACGTCTGAAACGACAACCGGCAATCCCGCTCGCATGGCCTCAAGAGTGGACGTTGGGAAGCCCTCCCAGTTGGTGATCAGCGCGAAGATGTGGTAGTCCTTCAGACGCTCCGACACGTCGGTGCAGAAACCGAGAAAATTGACCTTATGAGCGATGCCCAGCGCATGGGCCCGTAAGCGCACCCCATCCTTAGTGGGGCCGTCGCCGATGAAATCGAGCTGCACGCCTTCGAGGTCTTTAATAGCTTTGAGTATCGTGATGTGGTCCTTCTGTAGCTCGAAGCGCGCGACCATGACAACTTTCACTGGGTTGCCGCTGCCAGGTTCGGCACGCCACGACTTCGGAACGTCCTGTACGCTGCGGTGGATTTTGATAAGCTTGCCTGGCGGCATCCCAGCCGTGCGCATGCCGAGCTGTCGATCCCATTCCGATACGCAAATCAAGCGATCCGTAAAACCAATTGCCCATTGCTCCAGCCACTTATAAATAGTGCGTTTGGGTTCGGGAACGCCATCAGCAAACGACCAACCGTGGGCGGTAAAAATGACCGGCGTGCCGGTTTGCTTGGCCGCCAGCCTGCCGAGGATACCGGTTTTACTCGAGTGGGTCGAGACGAGATTGGGCTGAAAATCGCGAATGGCTCCGCGCAAAAATGCCAGCGTCTGCAGGTCTTGCAGAGGATTGATATTGTTTTTGAGAGTGGGACAGACGCGTGACTGGATCCCGGATTTCTCAAGAAAGTCGTTGTAGGGACCGTATGTGCCTGTGACAACCAACACTGCATGACCGCTCTCAGACAGTGCACTCGCTACGTTGTGGACGTGAAGCTGAGCGCCTCCAACCGTATCGGAGCGGGTGATGGCAAACAAGATTCTCATTGGTCCACCTTCAAGCAATCCGTCGAATCGTGAAGTGTTTGGCTGAGAAGCTTCCATATCTTACCCGATCGCATCATTTGTCCCGGATGCAAGTTGAAGACGCCATTGCCTGGGTGTAAATCTGCTCGTACTGAGCCGTCACAGCAGGGAGTGCGAAGTGTTCCTGAACGCGCGCCCGCGCTCTTGCTCCCAGGAGCGCACGACCGTCTGCACCCAATTCAATGAGCTCGGACCACGCTGCTGCCAGTGCGTTTGGGTTCTTCGGCGGAACGACGCGCCCGGTATCTGCCACCATAACGCCTGCGTCGCCCACATCCGTAACGGTACAGGGAACACCACAAGCCATTGCCTCCCCCACAACCAGAGGAAATGCCTCGCCCGTTGCCGATGACAGTCCGCCGATATCGAGGGCAGCCATCAATCGCGGCATGTCATCTCGCTGCCCCAAGAACAGCGCACGATCTCCCAGTCCCAACTGCGTGACGAGCGCTTGCAAGTCGGGATTTTCGGGTGTGACATCCGTTCCAATTAGGAGAAAGCGAGCATTCGGGTGACTCGGCAATAACTGTGCTGCTGCCCGCAAGAAGTTTGCATGATCCTTCATTGGGTGGTAACGGCAGACCAAGCCAATGAGCGGTGCATCCGTTGCAATCCCGAATTCGTCGCGCACTTCAGCGCGAGAGGTCGGCGAGGGTTGGAAGCGCTCGGTCTCAAAGCCATTGGGGATAATGCAGCCGCGATCGCTTCGGTAACCAATGCGCTCGTGCTGCTCTCGGCTGACATGGGAGACATAGATTAGGCGATAGCATGCCCCGGATACCCTCGCGCCGAGTTTTATGGCGGCAGCAGTGAGGCGCTTTTCGCGCTCGAGGTCATAGATCGAATGATGGATACCCCAAATGACGGGCGGTTGCTGACGCGTCGTGATGCTGCCAAACCATGCGGCAAGGTTGCCGTGATACATCCAACCTTGCAATATGTCCGGAGCGAGCCGACCGAGCAACCGAAGCAGTCGAAGAGCGGATCCAGGCGTCGGGAAACCGCGCTGCATACCGAGGTCGAATACCGGCACGCCCACAGATTCAATTTGCGGTCGCAATGTCCCTCCTGCGGTCAATGAGATGACGCTATGCCGAAAGTAACGGGAATCGGAGTTGGCTAGCAGGCGATAGAGCATAATCTCAGCACCGCCTACTTCTAGACCCGTTGTAACGTGAGTGATACGAATAGTGGCAGTTGGCATGAAAATTTTGAAGCCAGGTCCAGTCGAAAGGATGAAATTTCAGATCGTTATCCGTGAAAGTATATGCCAACCACCGAATACTAGTATCCGTGCAAGAGAGGTTGGACCCTTAACATGACTGGCGATCGAACGCTGAACGACGTGTTGGTTCGCAGGCAAAGCATTAGATACCGTGCAGACGTGACTTATCTGGATTCAGCTTCTTTGTACTGATTGGGAGGATAAAAGTGCGAGATCGTCTTCCATAGAAAAACGTAAATTTTGACTGCCACAATACCGAATATGCGCCGGGCATGAAGTTGCGATACGAGCATACTCAGCAGTACATAGTAAGGCACCAATGGAAAACGTTTTCGGCTAGCATGCAGGGCTGCTAGCCGAAAGTACTTCTCGCCGAGCGCAAGTCGATTGGCTTGGCGCTCGATCTTTTCAATCCTACATGCCAACTCCTCTTCAGAAAACCCATCGTAACAAGTACTGTCGTCGTGACAGCGGTTTCGCATCCGCCGCTGATGCAGTTCACGAATGTAAATGTTTAGACCAAGCTGAATATAGGCTTTACGCGAAGTGATACTTGATGGATTCAAGCGATAGTGCAGTAGCGGGCGATCGAGATTAGCGACTGTCAGTCCAGCATCGATCGCTCGATAGAGAAAGTCATAATCCTGCGATGTTGGGAATTTGCGGTATCCGTTAAGTTCGTGCCAGACATGTGAACGAAAAAACCACGTTGGATGAATAGCAATGCTTCGGAAGCGGACGAGTTGCCGTGCGAGCCTCGGATCGGTCGGCATTGAAAAGAGACCGAGCGGCTGTGCTTCGCTGTCGATGTAAAGAGCCTGGGATCCAACTAAGTCGATTTTTGGATGGGCTTCGAGATACTCGTACTGAACCTGCAAGCGCTCGCGCTCGGAAATGTCGTCGCTGTCCATGCGAGCAAAATACTTGCCCCGAGCCATAGCGAAGCCGCGATTTAGTGAAAGTGCCAGTCCAAGATTGCACTGGTTCCTCGACAACCGAATGCGACGATCGCGGTCGGAAAACTTTTGTACTAATTCAGCTGTTTCTGCATCGTCTGGCGCGTCGAGCAGAACGATGAACTCGAAATCCTCCAGCGTTTGGTTGAGGATACTGGCAATCGCAGCACTCAACCACTCGTGTGGTTGCCGATACACGCTCATAACCACTGAAATGAGCGGAGAACGAATCACTGTCATGACCGACCGATCCGCTCGCGTTCTAGATCGAGTGACGTTGCTTCCATACTCATTAACATCGTGTCAGTTCCTTGCTCTACTCCAATATTCCGACACTCGTAGCACCAAATTGAAACCAACGATAGGATGTGATAGTCTTTGATAAAAATAAAGTCGTTGTGTGTCATGATTTGCATTAAATAAGCAGCGGCTGCAACTACAAAAAAGTTTCGAACCTCTGGAGCGAGCCTGCGATTTAAACGCATTGCCAGATAAATGAAGCTGAAGAAAACGAAGAGTCCGAAGACTGTAAAGAGGACGCCGATGTTTATAATTCCATTGTGTGACGTGTATTCAAATATGGTTTCGATTCCAGACCAGCTGAAAACTATTTGTTGAGCCTCCCGATGAGCATCAGTTGTAACGCCGAGCGGACTGATCGCGATCGACACCAGACCGAGTATCCAAAGCCAGATGCGAAGTCCACTATCGCTAACAGAATGGATTCGATCGAACCCTCCAAGGCGATAGAGTAGATCGTTGGGGGCATAGACTGCGATGATTCCTAGCACGGCGAGGGCCAAAAAATAGATCGATGGATTGGTTATGCGTTTTCGGCTGCCAATATATTTGAGCAAGGCATAAGATAGGAGAATAATATGAGCGGCGATAACCGATCTCGTCTGCGACAGGATTGAAACTAAAAAGTTAAACACAATTGCATATAAATAAAGCTGAGAGTATTTGGAGGATCGAGCATAGAAATACATTGCTATAATCGAAGAAGCTGTTAGTGCATAACTCAAACGAATTACTGTTATATATGGGCCGCTTACGCGAAACCTGTCAGAAATCTGTTCCTTTAACTTGACCTCTCGCTCAAGGGCTTCAGTCGCCGCTTCCTCTCCCTTGGCGACCTCGATATTTGCATAAGCGACTCTTGCACGCATATCTTGAGCCGTACTCGTTAGAGGTGTCAATGGGTGCTGAAAGAACGCTAGTGAGAAGAGTAGAACTTGTACAACTAGGACTATAGAAAACCATCTCCAATATTTGCTTAGAACGTAGAAGCCCAGGTAAGTAAACGCGATTGTTGCTACGTAGTCACCCCCAAGTAAAAAGATATCTTTAACAGAAACTTTGCCTCCCTCTAAAAGTGGAGCATCGATCATGACAGCTCTCATCCAAAATAGGAGCTGGAACAAATAGAGCGTTGTCAAAGTGGCGACGAACAACCTGAGAGCCCTGTTGTTTCTAAGATCGCGAGAAAACCTCGGCCACAACAACGCTAAAACTGCGAGCTGGAATAGGCGATCGTAGGTGATAATCCCTAAGAAACGATACCCAACCAAGGCATAGTTAAGCCCAAGGGAAATAGCGATCGCAATGATTAGGAGTAACTTGATCACGATTGTGAGATAACGTTCTGTTTAAAAAGCGAGTACTCGTGCTTGATGTAGGCTTGCAAGGAAAATCGATCGGTGATGGTTTGACGTGCTTGGCGGCTGATGCGGTCCAAAGTGTCAGTATCGTAGCTGCACTCGATCGCCTGCAGGCAGTCTCGAATGGCTTCTACACGGGTGTCGGCAATTGAGATGCCATTTACTCCATCGACGAGAACCTCGATAATACCGCATACGCTTGTCCCCAAACAGACGAGCCCGCAGGACATAGCTTCTAGCAAAGCTTTGGGCATGCCTTCAAAATGCGAAGATAGGATGAAGAAGCGATAGCGGTTGAGCACGTCCGGAAGCTTGGCATTAGGAATACGACCGCAAAAGTTGACCCGCGCGCCACACCGTTGTGCCCGTTCGCGCAGCTCGCCTTCAAGTTCGCCGCTACCATATAGGTCTAGCTCGAAGGACGTTTCGGCAACTGCCTCAATCGCAGCAGCTAGATTTTTTTGCGGGACAAACCGTCCAACGTAGACTAGTTTGCGTTCCTGTTTGGGAACGGCTTGCGGGGCAAATGCATCCGTATCGATGTAGGTAGGAATAACGCTGACGCGATCGCCATCCAAGCCGTATCGTTGTAGGACGTAGTCGCGATCGTGTTGGCTGGAAACCGTTGCATGGGAGAACGCACTATAACCGATACGCTCGATTGCACCATAAAGCTTCCGAGTCAATGGCGAGGCAGCCGTCGTGTTGAAGCGTGTCAGCGTAAACCCAGTTCGCAAGAGCAAGGGTTTGCGCCAGATTTGGTGCGCTAGCTGCGCCGTCCAAGCGCCCATCATCTGGTTGGTTTTGAAATAATCGCACGCGCGCAGGGGGCGTCGGTACAACAGTGGGGCCAATAGGCTGTGGATGAGTTTGCCCGGCTTGGTGTTGAGGATTGTTGGGACGGCCAGAACTTCAATTGCTGGATGCAGCCGTCCATCGCGCTGCAAGCGAGCGGCGAGTTTCCGATCTTCGGGACCCCCGTAGGTCAGCCAATAAATGCGGCTAAACTGACCGGTCTTCAAATGCGCTTCATAGACAGTCTTTTCTCGGTCGAAAATTCCCTGTTCGAACCAATCTGCAAGCGATACCCCAAGCGTGAAGAACATTGCCAGGATAGGTGCACTGGACTGCAAGCGATCTCGGCGCTTGGGCGGCACCAAGGGTTGTAAAGATGACGATTGCAAAGTTGTCGCCTCTCGGATCGATACCACTTTCGGCCCCCACCGATTTTAGACTATCCGGGCCGGTCTGCAACTCGAGTCCGCTTGAGGGGCAAGCCTGCATTTTGCGAGTCGCGACAGCAACTGTTGTCAGAAATGACTCTCGGCATTTCTTGCGATAAAACGAGTCTCTATAGTTTTCAGCTCAACAGACGAAACACCTGGTTTGCCGGCGTCGATCGACAAAGTGGGGTGTTCGCGGCTGCACTTGTTTTTCCGAGTGAAAAAGGCAGGTGATTCTCTTCAATGTGCTCGATGGCCGAAAAAAATTTCTCTAAGCTATGATTAGGTGTCTCCCAGACTGCGATAGGTGACCGAGCGGTCGAGGGATTCACTAAAGTGGGCCGCGTATTGAGCATTAGCCATGCTTCTCTTGCCCCCTAATCCTAAAGCTCTGGTCAAAAACAGCAACCGGTATCTGAGCTAGGCCGGTGACGGCAGTCAATGGAAAAATGGGACTTTATAATGGACTTCTGGAATCAGTTCCTGAGAGGGGGAAAGCGCAAGTAGTAAGCCATCGAACTCGATGACTCTATTTAGTCCACTAAGGAGCGACCGATGTCTTCAACGTCCTCAAATTTTAGGTTAGATTCGACTATATAAATAAACCTGGATAGGGAATAACACTAGTTTTTGAAGTCGATTTCCTTTACTCTATCCCCGAAAAACCCTTGCGACTGTTTTGCTGCTATATTTTTGCTTCCATCACTGCCATGAGAAACTGTATCGGCGCCCCTTGCGAATCCGGCCTCAACAATTGCCTCTTTTCCACAATCGAAGTCTATGGTCTTTGCATTCGGGTTTGACAACTCTTTAAATATCTGCAAAACCTATTTGTGTTTGCTCTTCTTAGCTTCCCTGCTCCATCCAAGTGATTCAGAGAGATCGAGAGCGTTCTACTCCCACGTAGTGGCTGTCTTTTACGTCGGGATATTCGCTCCCCGAACCAATATTCGTTTCCTATCCAGAGTTCAATACGGTTTTGAATTCCAATAACATGATTGGTCCGTATGGTGTTTGTCCATCGAAGATCGCTACAATGCTATTACCTAGCGAATGGCGCGATAGTAGCAGTCGTTCAGTTATAGCCGAATAACTCGAAAATTGCGCGATCGCGCTGCCGGACGCTCGCCATCATGTCGTCTGTATAGTAATCGAGATAGTCTCGGCGGGCAGTTTGGTTGATCCGCCCTTGCAGATCGACTGAGATGCCAGCCGTGGGGGCGAGCTTGGCAACCATTGCGTTAAAGTCGGACTGCAGGTGCTCGAGGCGCAGCATATAATCGATTTCCGGGCCTTCGCGGTAGCGAGCGATCGCCTCGGCACTAGGGTCGGCGCTGGCGAGACAGTCGCGCCAATTGCTGTAACAGTAATACAAGAAATTATGGGTTAAAAAACCGACACTAGGTCGCGCCAGGGAGTTCAAGGACTCAACCATCTCGCGAACGTGCGGACGGTACGGCTTGTTCCAGCGCATGACGCCGTCAACCCCGTTTTCGCAAAGCACGAGATCGCGAAAGAAATCTGCGAAGCTGTTGTCGGTCATGCGCGGGTAATCGACTGCTGGATCGGCCGACTGCGACTTCACCTTGAAGTTGTACAAAGATACGTACCAGGTCAACGGATTGCGAATCGATGCAAAGGTAAAAAACTGTTGCTCCCTCGCAGGCAACCTCCACACGGTGTACTTGTGACCCTTGAGCGCGAAATAGTTGCGGTAACCGGCGCGTTCGACGTGTTTTTTGATAGCGGTACCGGCTGTTTTAGGGATGTGCAGGTATACGAACTTCTCAGTTGCAAACAGTCCCTTGAGTCGAAAGCTCGTTGCGCGTTCGTAGGCACGTCGCACGTAAAAGTTCAGTTTCGCGTAACCGAGTTGAGTCGAACTCATGTGGCACTCCCGCGCAGATACGGTGCGTATAACGTCTTGTAGTACAGCTCGCTCACGCGCGACCAGTCGTAGGCGCTGATGTCGTTGAGCGCGCGATCTCGACACGCCGACCGCAGCTCGACATCTTCGATCAGCATGGCGGCACAGTCGCTCAATCCGGCCGCATCCTCGATTTGCACGATCGTGCCGTTGCAACGGTGCTGTATTAAGTCGGCTGCCATTCCCACTTGCGTCGACACAAGCGGCACCCCCGTTGCCCAACATTCCAATAGCGCTTTGGGACCGCCCTCGTCGCGCGAGGCGATGATGTACAGATCCAAAGCGCGGTAGTAATCGACGATGTCAAGGTAATTCTGCAGATACGAGTGCGTATAAGGGACGCCGATCGCCTCTAAACCTTGCTTGACATAACCGCGTGCGGGACCAGTCAGCAAAACGTGAAGGTTGGAATAGCGCTCGTGCAGCCGAGCGATCGCATCGAGGAAAACGTCCGGTCCCTTTTCGAGTTTGGGTTCGCGTCCCTCCCCCCAGCCCTTGCCGTCCTTCTGAAAGGAACCGATGCAGATTGCCGATGGCGGAATGCCTAGGCGATCGCGCACGCTCTTACGCTGGGCATCTGTGGGCGGTGAAAAGGTTTCGAGATCGATACTGAGCGGAATGGTTGCGATCTGTGCGGGAGCGATGCCCGCATCAACCAAAACTTGTTGGGAAATTTTGCAACTGACGACGATACCTCTGAGGTGACGCGAGGCTTTCACCAACTGCTCTAGGAGTTCCATGAGGTTGGCTTGCCCGAACTTGGGATTACCGTGGAACCAGGTTAAAAAAACGGTATTGGAGGGATGGATGCGCTTGTATAGTGCGTCGTGCAAATACACATAGCGGTTGCAGAAATGCAAGATCCGGTTGCGAATCAAATGGCGCTCGAGCGCTAAAAGGTACCAGCAGTTGCCGAGCTTGCCCCACCGTGTATGTCCGATATTCTGCGGGCGAGCAGTCAGTTTTTGTGCCCGCAGACCGCGAACGATATAACGCGTTTCCCAATTCAGTACCCAGTTTCCGCGACCGCCGCCGATATAGTCGATGGTGGTTGCTGTTGCCGTTGGGGAACCGACTGCACCTGCCACGTCCTGCTTCGATTTCGTCATGACCTACCATCTTCCGGCTCATCCAAACTGGGCTGCTGGAGGTCGGACGAGCCTCCGTCCAAGATTACACTACCTTGCAGCGAAACCGTGGAGCGGCTGGCTGCCATAGTTCCCCCGCCCCGCCTCCGCGCGCTATCGACTGCCGCACGGACGCCATCGGTATCCTGCCGGCAGCGGTCGAGGGATTTCTCAGGCAAGTATACATTACAGGTGTTTGAACTTAACGGTGGGACTCGGCTGCCACGCGGTCGGTAGATGCTCTCAGCTTTGCAGGACTGGCAATTGCCGCACCCGGGCACCTGCAGGTGCGGGGCACGGAACGTCGCGAGCTCGGGTGGCGGCGATCGCGGCACTGCGGTATATAAGCCAGCCCTATAGGTTTGCGCAATATCGGTATAAATCCGGATTGGCGAGGACGTAAGGGCATCCTGTTTAAAGATCGGATTCGACAGTCCCGAATCGGGTGTGGAGCAGAATCTTGGGGTGTTGAAACTGAGGACAGGTTCACCTCGGGCGGCGATGACTGCGTGCTTGACCAAAATGAATGGAGAATGCTAGCGTTTCAGTCGTGCAATGCCTTGCTGGTATACGCCAGAGCTAAGCTTAGGTATTATCGATGCTCTAAAGCGTTTGGCTTCAGCTCCAGAGTAGCGATCGTTTGTCACAACAAAAATTCTAGGAAGTCATAACGATGCCAGGTAAGGTTCAGGAGTTTGCCAGTCGGTTTGCCGAGTTTGCCGATCGCTTGGCAAGCCAACGCTTTTATAACTATCCTTTTGGAGTCTCGCCGCGAGCAGAGGCCAGCACCTACCGGGAAATCTGGCTTGCGGCTAAGCAGAATAACTGCCCCGCGATCGATCGACTTGAAGCCAGCCAGGGGTACTCCATCGACAAAGACTGGATGGATGAGCTGGCGTTGTTGACCCAAGTTGTCATCAAAAAATCAGATATTTGCTATCAGCACGGTCGCATCCTTTATGCAGTGCTCTCGTCCTATGTTGCTGCCAGTCAATACGACAGCGTCAACATTGTCGAAACGGGGACCGCAAGAGGCTACTCTAGCTTGTGCATGGCAAAAGCACTGCACGATGCCGGACAGCCGGGCAAAATTTTTACCTTCGATATTCTTCCCCATGACGTCGAAATGTACTGGAATTGCATTGCCGACGATAAAGGGTCGATGTCTCGAGCTGAATTGCTGAAAGCTTACGAGCAGCTCGTAAACAACTACATTGTTTTTATCCAGGGCGATACGCAGATGCAGCTTAGAAAGGTATTCGTCCCGAGAGTTCATCTTGCTTACTTCGATGGAACGCACACCTACGAGTATGTCTTGAGCGAGTTCGGGCACATTGTTGACAAACAGAAATCGGGAGATATTGCCGTTTTTGACGATTACACACCGGAACTTTTTCCAGGCGTCGTGAAAGCAGTGGATGAAATCTGTGCGACCCAGGGATACTCAAAAGAAGTCCTGACTGTCAGCGAGCAACGCGGGTACGCGATCGCTCGCAAAAAGTAGGGTTAGAAAGAATTCCGATGCGATCGCGCCGACGGGTTAAACTATCGACGCGATCGCATTCTTAGCGCCAGTCGTCCCAATCTTCGTTGAAGATCGATGTGTCCGGAAAAGCAATGGGGTTACCGTTGCTTTGCAAGCGATAGCGCAGCTGTTGCACGGGTGCATCGCGGCCGAACCCATCTGAGTCCATAATTTCGTAAGGTAAGATACCTGTTTCTAACGCAAACGCCGCTGTTGTGCCGACCGCTGCACCGGAGGACCACTCAAAGGAATGCACGCGGTAGGCCGCCGCTGCAATATGGCTGGTCGCAATGCTTTTGCCCGCCACAAGGAGGTTATCGATTTCCTGGGGAATCGTCGCGCGCAGCGGTATTTGAAACGGATAGGCTTGCCCGGCTCCCTGGCGTTCGCCTTCGCGTTCGGTGTTGCCCGGCTTTTCTGGCGGGCTTTCGGTCATGCAGGGGTGAAAGTCGATCGCGTAATGACCGATGCCAACGGAGTCGGCATAGATGCGCGATCGCGTTCGTTTCGCGGCATCTTCTGGGGCCATCTCGCCGCTAAGGATGGCGAGCAAGTTTCGCCCGGACAGCTCGGTTTGCAAGCGGCGGTACATCTCTGGAGGCAGTGTCTGACGGTAGTACTCGTCGTCGTAGCCCTGGCGCGAGAGGTCCACTTCCCAGATTGTGAAGCCGTTGGGGTAGGCGGGCGCAGGCCGCCCGATAATCCGTCGCCCTTCGCGGATGTAGGGATATTTTGAGAGTCCGTGGGCCGTGCCCATCGGCGCGTCGAAGCCGGCGACAAAGCGGTAGTTCGGGTGCAGTTGCTTGACCCCTTCACCGAGCTGCGAGTCCGTCGTGCCTGCTACCAGCCAATAGAAGTAGGCGAACGCGTGTTCTTCGCCACGCTGCAGGGTTGCGGTGCGCAGGCCGCCCAGCCAGCCGCCCGGCGCTAGTTGCCCGTCTGCTCGCAGCTGCTCGCGGGTGTAAATCAAGTTGTCCTCGGCCCGGCCCGGCCGGTAATCGTTCCCCCAAGTCCAGTTCTGCATGGAGATATCGCCGGGAGTTGGCTCGCTGAAGCCGATTCCCCCGAAAGTCGCTTCGGGGCCGTCCTCGGGGCTCCAAATGCGCCGGTAAGTAAAGACAAGATCGAAGTTAGCGAGGCGCTCGAGTTCGTAGCTGAAGTATGGGGCGTATTGAGTGTAGAAATCCGGGATGTCGTGAATTTGCGGCTCCTCGGTGGCTTCCATCGCGAAGGTGTAGGTAAAACCTTGGGTGCAGTACGGATCGTTCTCGGTACTTGCAGACGAGGGTTCGAGGTGGCTAAGCGCGTCAATACCCAAGCGGTAGGGGATATCGGCCAAGCCGATCAGCTCTCCAGTCTCCGTTGCTTCGATGACGATCCAATCTCGCGGCGCTGCTCCAGCAGGCGGGATAAACTGCACGACGGTCTTCGTCAGGCGATCGCTATCTTCGTAGCGATAGGCATCTTCGATAATCTGGGACAGCGGCTCGCTGTTGAGCGGTGGGGTCCCCGGTGCGGGTGCGTGCTGGATCGCCGTGACGCTAGCGATGAGGCTGCCACCGGCGGTCGGGGCATCGGGGTTGGTGACGAGGTCGATTTCCTTGGCCACCGTGGACGGGAACCACCGTAAGGTGCCGTCGCCGCGATCTTCGGCATCGCGCAGCTGCTCTAGCAGAATTGCATGGGCGTCTGCAGGGATAAAGCAGGATGCGCTCACCCAGCAGTCACCAGGGTTGAGTTCGCCGTATTCGTCTTCGATGCGATCGCGAAAGTCCAGGTAGCCGCGGGGAAAGAACAGGCGCGACCTCTGAGTCGCCCGTTCGTCTAAGGCTGATGTGCCTTGGGAGGAAATCTGTCCGCCCACCCAATCAGTAATCTCGGTCAAGCAAACCTCGCGTCCGGCCAGCAGGGCTTCGTAAGCTGCTGCCGCGCCGGCCAAACCACCGCCGACGATCAAGATGTCGCACTCGATGGTTTGCGTGGAGGCGGTTACGGCGAGGGTGCGGGGTTGTTGTCCCGACAGGGCGGCGATCGCGAGGGTTAGGGAGATCGCGGCCCGTTGCCGAACGGTACAGAACAATCCAGGCATAGTAAGTTGTGTTGCAGTGCGTGTGAAGAGAGCGGCGATCGCCATTCGGAAATAGCGCGATCGTCCGCCTGTTTTGATAGCAAATGTTGTGATTTGGTTTCGACTTCAGCCGACAGCGCGAGTTGACCCGGGTGCCAAACCGATGGTGCCACATGCTCGAGGCGGTCGTTGCCAGCATGGGCAGCAAGGCGCACATTTTCCTTGCCCAGATGCCGCCACAGCTTCCATAGCTGGGGGTGGTTTTCCCGGTGAAGACCACAAAGCCTCTCAAGAAAGTCCGATAGAAACCTGTCCGGGGTTTTCACCCAATTCCCGACCGCTCCATGTCTTGCAGAGGCTGTTTAAAAAGGGTCCAGCTGGGCATAAGACTCCCCCTGAGCTACCCGTTGAAAAGCGCGATCGTCAGGTTCACTCGTCGTGAGACATGTGCCTAATGTCGCGCAACTCGATTTTTCAAACAGCCTCTCAGCTGTTCGTCTCAGATTCCTTGTGGGTGCCAAGAGATGGGTTAACTGAGAGCACTATCGCAACCACACTTGCAAGCACAGACTTTTCGACTTGGTGCTACGCTTCAAAAAGTCTGTCGATTTGAAAACTCATGAAAAAAATTCTTTTTCTTAGCCTTGTCACTCTGCTCACTTGCACCTCTGCCTCCCAAAAAGTGGTGGCTGATGAGAGGTGGTCGACGGAAGAATACGACGTCGTTTATCAAGAAGACCGGAATAGAACGGCTATTTGGACTTACGGAAGCGTCGGCACGATCTTTATCGACGGTTTGGCAGGAGTGTATACCGACCGAGGCTCCTACACCGGCTATTGGGTGCAAGAAACTTCTTCGTTGCGGTGCGATACCTATAGAGAAGGAGCAGATGGCAAGCCAACGTATCACTGGGGAAGATTTGAGATTGCCTTCATCGACCCAGACTTTCCTTCGCGTTGGCAAGCCAATATTGGACTCTGCGATCGCGAACCCACCATCCGCTTGAACGGTGTGCCCATGACACCTTAAACCGAGAGTTTTGCCAAGCATTCGGCCGCGGTAAATCGACCGAATATTGGCACCAAAAGGTTTCACCAGCGATCGCGCAACCCTCGATCTTGCAGGTGCTGGCGCAGTTCGGTCATCTGTTCGGGGGCGAGCGCGTCGGGCGGCGACAAGTCCGGACGCTCGATCAGCCAACCAGCGGTTGCGCCGGCCGCCGCACCGATACTCCACTCGCCATAGTGGGTGCGAGTAGCACCGTTGGCAATATGCGAGACGGCAATGTTCTTCCCACCGATCAGCAAGTTATCGACGCCTTGCGGAATGAGGCTTTCTAAGGGAATTGCGATTGGTCGGACGACGGTCTCGATCGCAGGCGCGCTACTAGCCTCTCCGGAAGGCGCACCGTTTCGGTAAAGACAACCGTGGATGTCGATGGCGTAATGGGTTACGGCAACGGTGGTGGGCGAGAAGTCTCGGCCGCCGGGCTGGTCGCGACGCAGGTCGGCTTCGCGGATTTGGAACTCGGACTGCCCGTAGGCCGCTCGCCCGAGGATGCGCCGCCCCTCGCGAATGTAGGGCTCTACGCTCAAGCCCGATTGAGTACCTAACAAAGACCCCGCGCCGGCTTCGTAAGCAAGCGGTCGGTCCGGTTGCGCGTGGGTCTCGAGCAGCCAGTGTGCGAAAGCAAAGGCTCGCTGTTCTCCGTGACGCAAGGCGTCGACGGACATGCCGCCGAACCAATTTTGCTGTTGTCCGGCCGCCGCGATCGCCTCGGCATCGAGCAGCAAGGGTGGGTCCATTGCTCCCCAATCGTTCCCGCCATTCCAATTGACGAGGGTGCGATCGCCGCGGGCAGGCATGCCGGTATTGGGGTCGTTGCGCGTCACGCTGAAACCGCGTCGGTAGTGGAAGAAACTACGTCCTGCAAAAAACGGATAGCCGTGCAGTTTAAAGCTGCGGCGGTGTTCGTCCGCCGAAAATGCCAGGGGTTCGTGCGCCAAGGCATCGCGACTGCGACCGCCGTCGTCGCGGATAGCCAACGCAAACGGATAGGTGAATGCCTGCGTACAGGCAGGGTTGTCGCGATCGCTAGCATGTACTTCACCCGTCGTCGCAACGGATTCCGAGCCGAGGCGGTACGGAATGTCCGCCCAGCCGACGAATTCGCCCGTATCGGTCGCGTCGATGACGAGCATACGCTCCCCCGGCGGCGGTTGCAGGTAAAGCGGGATCTTCTCAAACGTGTCGTCACTCGTCCAGGCGTACCACGCGTACAGCTCTTGCGAGAGGCGGCCGCTGGGTATGCGGTCCGGGTTGCTTGGCACGCGACGCACGGCATAGATGGCAGCGATCTCGCGACCCGCCGCATCGAACTCGGCACCTTTGAATGCGATGCGCGCCCCCCAGCGGCTGTTAGGCGATCGCGTCGCAGCATCCTCCAGCACGGAAATTGCTGCCGCCGCTCCTGCCTCTGGCGGGAAGCACAGGTCGCCCACCCAGCAGCTGTTGACATCGGCAACGCGGGTGGAGTCGGGCAAGGTCACATCCGACGGCACGCGCACGGGCCGACGCGCGATCGCGTCCTTAAACGCTTGCCAGCTCTGGGAGAAATTCTGGAGTGCCCGCATTGTCAGGGATTCGTCGATCGCGGCCACGCCCTGGGAGCTAATTTGTCCGCCAAACCAGGGCGATCGCTCGATCGTGCAAGTTTGAGCACCCGAGTGCATGGCATGGGTCGCTGCAGCCACGCCCCCAAGCGACCCGCCGATGACCACAACTTGGCATTCCCACACTTCCTCGGCAACCGGGAGTGGCTCGAGGCGCGGTCGCCCGTTGGGAAGCACGCGCGGACGCTCTGGTGCAGTATCCCGTGCAGTCTCCTCTGAGGCGATCGCATCAGGCTCGGGCAATTCGTCGGTGGAACTCATCGGGACGGTCCTACAGCCAACGGCAAAGCCGACCGCAAACGCCCAAATGGCAAATACCGCGAACGGGGGGCGAATCGCTGGCTGGTTTGGGAATTGCATGGTTAGAAAAGCAAATGCGAGTACCGGACAGCCACATCGACTGCCAGCAACAACCGTCAGGGATTCTACCGCGACCGTTTGCTGGACGCGGTATGGATTTCAGCAAGGCGATCGCGATCCCCTCGGGCGGGCTAAACGACAGCGGCGGCTCGGCGAAAGACACGCATGCGTTCCCCGCCAGACAGCACGATTGGGCATTGCTAACTTAACAGCGTGTTTCAGAAAACTGACGCTATTTTTCGCATGGATGCCTCGTCTCGTCGGCTCGGCCTCAGGATGTCGATGACTTGACCGTGTCGGTCGAAAGCTCGCCAGAGATCGAACGGCTTGCCCTCGATTTTGATAAGGACTTCGTCAAGATGACACCTATCGACAGGTCTGGGGCGACGGCGACGAAGTTGGTTGGCGCCAGCTTGGGGTAAATTTCGGCACCACTGCCGAATTGACTCGAGGGCGACCTGGATGCCGCGTTAGAGCATCATTATTTCGATGTCGCGGAAGCTGAGGGCGCAGGAATCTTAGAGCCAAAACCAGTAGAAGATGATTTCTGCCGGGAAGCAGTGGCGTTGGTAAGAGATAGTGCTCAACGGGCAAGGGTCTCGCGAACCGAGACACCGGGCAACATGGATAAGTTGTAAATCCCGCCAATTTGTCAAGGAATTTTTCGGCAAATTTCGGTGCGCGATCCGCCAGCGCAATTGACCCAAACCTTACTCAGTCCTGCGTGAGTCATAGGGTAACTTAAACGGTATAGGACGATATCGAACAGCCACGGATTTAGGACCATGAGCAACGACGCGATCGCACCTACAACGCTTGATATTCTGGTCGTCGACGACCACGAAATGATGCTTGACGGTACGGTCGGCGCGCTGCAAGCGGCCTACCCTGACGCTACCTTGCGTCGCGCTCAAACAACCACAGCGGCGCGCGAACAGCTGACTGCCGCCGAACCCAATCTTGCAGTTGTTGATTTATCGCTGCCGAAAACACCCGACGACACCAGCCAGGTTGATAACGGACTGGAGTTGTTGCGGTCGCTCTTGCAAGATTTTCCGCAATTAAACCTTGCCGTGCAAAGTACTTACGTGAAAGTACTCGTACGGCTCAAGCACGAGATCGACGCGCATCAAGGCGGCTTTACCGTCATCGATAAATCCCTGTCTAAGGACGACATGCTGCTGCGAATCGGTTGGGCATTGCAAGGATTGACCCACACTAAAGACATCCGCGCTATGCAAGCTGGGCTTGAAGTCAAACCAGAATGGCTGGATGTCTTGACCTTTGCCTTTCAAGAAGGTTTACAAGATAAAGCGATCGCTGCCCGCATGCACGTCTCCGAGCGATTGGTGCGACATTACTGGACCAAGCTCCAAGACGCGCTCGACATCTATCCAGAAGATAGTAAAAAAGACGGCAAGAACCTGCGCATCATCACGGAAATTCGCGCCCGCGAGGAGGGTTTAATCAATTGAGACAGCTTCGCCGGCGCGCGCTCCTCACGTGGCAGGGCACTCAGCGCGCGTTGCAAGCGACCCTGCCGTGGACCACCCACCTCGCTCGCCAGCCAGGGTTTTACGCGCTCGCCTGCGTGCTGGCGCTGCGCGCGTCCGGCGCGTTGCAGGGTCTTGAGTGGCGCGCACTCGATTACACGCTGCGTTGGCGTCCGGCCGAGCCAACGAGCGATCGCGTGTCGATTTTGGCGATCGAGCAAGCGGACGTCGAGCGCTTGGGCGAACACCCGCTACCGGCTGAGGCGATCGCGCGTGCGATCGAAGAACTCCAGCGCTATGAACCGTTAGTTGTAGGGCTCAGCGTGCTGCAGCGCGACATCGACACCCGCAGTCCGGTTGGGAGTAGCAACTTAGCCGAAGTCCTCGCCAGCCACTCGAACGTTGTAGCTGTGGAAAAGGTATTGCCGCCGTTAATTGAAGCCCCATCCAGCGTTCCGGCCGAGCGAGTGGGCTTTGTTGATATTCTGCTCGATCGCGACAACCACTTGCGGCGCATTCTGCTGGGGACGCCAAATCCTAGCGGGCGCGGCACCTACGAATTCGCCCTTTCGATCCGCCTCGCACAAGCCTATCTGGCACCGTTGGGCATCGAGCTCTCTGCCGGACGGCGCAACCCAGCAGCTATGAGCTTTGGCGACACCGAAGTTCCTTACCTAACGCCGAACTTTGGCGGCTACCGGGATGTAGATGACGGTGGCGTGCAAACCTTGCTCAACTATCGGCGATCGCCACAACCCTTTCGAGAGTTTTCCCTTGACGACCTGCAGTCCGAGCGGGTCGATCCCGATTGGATTCGCGATCGCGTCGTGATCGTCGGCGTTACGGACCCACGCTACAAAAACACCGTCCAAACTTTAGCCGTCCGGGGTTTGAATGCCACCCCCGGTTTGATTGACGGCGTGGAAGTTCAAGCTCACGCCACAGAACAATTGCTGGCTGCCACCCTTGACGGTCGCCCGTTGCTGCGCTCTTTGCCAGAGGGTTGGGAATACGTCTGGATTGTCGGCTGGGGCGTTCTGGGTGCGGTCCTCGGCCGGCGGCACTTGCACTCGAGCGGCGCGATCGCTCGAACTCTTGCCTACATCGGGCTGGCAAACGCGGTCGCAATCGGAGCAAGTTATGGGTTGTTGCTGTGGGGCGGTTGGTGGTTGCCCGTGGTGCCGGCCGTAGCTATCTTGACCGTCAATGGAATTGGATTGAGTTCTTTTGCCATTTTCCAACACAGTCGCGACCTGCACATGCGCGTCAGCGAACGCGAAACGGTCATCGATCGCACTTTTAACGTTATTCATAATGGTCCGCTGCAGCGCTTGGCTAACCTCATGCGCAGTGCGCGCGATCGCGAGCTGCCCAAAGATTATTTAATCGACGAGCTCAGCAGCCTCAACCGGGAGCTGCGCCAGCTAAGCGAGGCGCTCGAACTCGATCTGCTCGGCCAGGATGAGAGCCTCCTGCTGGGCAGTGGTGCCAAACTCGACCTCCGCCTTCCCGTCCACGAGCTCTTGTACGAAGTTTACAGCCGCACGTTAGAGCGCGAGTTTCCCGGTTTTGCCACCCTGCGGGTCAAGGTTCGCGCCTTCGATCCGCTCGACGATAGCGGGATCGCTGTCGATCGCAAGCGCGGGTTGTGTCAGTTCCTCGAAGAAGCCTTATGTAACGTCGGCAAGCATGCCTGCGGTGCTACGCAGCTCAAAGCGATCGGCAAACAGCACGAAGACGGTTGGTACGTTCTCGGCATTCGCGACAATGGACCCGGCATTTGCTCCGACCGCAATGGGCAGGGCACCAAGCAAATTTTGCGGCTCAAAGCCGACCTCAACGGCACGTTCAAACGAGAATCTTGCCAACCCAAAGGCACGCTCTGCGAGTTAAGTTTCCCCATTCGCCAGCGCCGGCCCCTCTGGCAGCTGCCCAGAGCATCCCCTAGCGTCCGACCCGGTTAGAGGGGGCAGGCACGCGTTGCCGAAATGATTAGACGCGCAACATGCATACAGTCCCCACCCTCAACTGACTTAGTTTTTAACATCCATCGCCGGTCTTATCCCAAATTTGAAGGTACTCGCAATGATTGCACTCCGACCGATTCAATTAGGAAGCATCCTCGCCGTTAGCTGTTTCTTTGGCATCACCCTCGCAGTCGCACTGCTGCAGGCAAAGTACGTTCCTTCCTTCGTCCAGCGCCTGTCCAGCGACAGTCGCACCACTACTACGGCCCTGGCTCGCCCAACAACTAAGCTTGCAGAGTACGTGCCACCGGAAGGTCAAAAGCCGCCTCAGGACGACGGTTCGACAACGACGGCGTAACCCACGCAGAGCATTTTTCGTGCTGTGTTCTCAGCCACTTGTCTATCAGGCATCCAGAAGTCACTCGCGTTTCGGATCCCGGAACGCGAGTTCGACGTGCGCTAGACTGAGCGCACGAATCCTAAACCCGGCGGTATTAGTTGCGATCGCGCAGCTCGCTCGGAAACAGAACTATCAAGCCTTTTTAAATCCATAGAGAAACTCTTTAAAATTGCGAGCTAAATTGCAAGAAATTGCGAGGCTTTAGCGTATTGGCAGCAGAAATACTCATGCGGCCGTGCCGACCTTCAGTCTTGAGCGAATGAATCGAGTGGCCCCATAGTGATTAAGTCGGCATGTACGGTGGTTGAGTCGGTCAGGGCCTACATCCCACACGCCTGCTGCAATTGCGCTATGAATTCCGGGTAAGATATCGCCACGGCTTCCGCACCGCCGATTGTCGTCGTACCCTTCGCTAGCAGCGCCGCGATTGCCAAGCTCATTGCAATGCGGTGGTCGCCAAAGGAATCCACTTCTGCTCCTCGCAATGGCGCGCCCCCTTCGATCTCCAAACCGTCCGGCAGCTCTGTTATCCGCGCGCCCAGTCGCGCCAGCTGCGAGGCAGTCACTGCCAGGCGATCGCTTTCCTTCACCCGCAACTCTGCCGCATCTTCGATCGTGGTTTTCCCCGTTGCCGCCGTTGCTGCCACTGCCAGAATTGGAATTTCGTCGATGAGACGCGGGATCAGCGCCCCCCCCAACTTGCAACCGTGGAGCTGACTGGTCCGCACCAGAACGTCCGCAACCGGCTCGCCAGCCACCTCGCGTTGGTTGAGAAGCTGTACATCCGCACCCATCAGCGCCAGCGCTTCCAAGATGCCCGTCCGGGTTGGATTCACGCCGACGCCCGTCACCAGCAGCTCCGAATCCGGGACGATTGCGCCTGCCACCAACCAAAACGCCGCCGAACTAATGTCTCCTGGCACCACTACGGTTTGCCCCCGCAATTGCGTCGGACCCGTCACCGTCGCGCTATGTGCTTCCAGGTCTACTCGCACCTCGGCACCGAACGCTCGTAGCATCCGTTCGGTATGGTCGCGCGATCGCGCCGGTTCCACCACGGTCGTCTTGCCCTCCGTTGCCAGCCCTGCCAGCAACACGCACGACTTCACCTGGGCCGATGCGATCGGCGACTCGTAGCGCAGCGGCTGCAATACTTGTCCTCGAATTGCCAGCGGTGCAAGCGTGTCTCCCCGACGACCCCATATCTGCGCGCCCATTGCTCGCAATGGCATCACCACTCGCGACATCGGTCGCGATCGCAGCGATCGATCGCCCGTCACTGTAAAACAACAGCCGGACTGAGATGCCAAAAGCCCCAACAGCAATCGCAGTGTCGTGCCGGAGTTGCCCGCATCCAAAACGTCTGCCGGCTCCTGCAAGTTGCCGACTCCGACCCCGCGCACGACCACTTCAGATGCATTTAGCCCGGAAATCTCGGCTCCCATGGCTTGCAGGCAGAGTGCCGTACTGCGAGGGTCTTCCCCCAACAGCAGACCGCGCACGCGCGTCTCTCCTGACGCGATCGCGCCCAACATCAATGCCCGGTGAGAGATCGACTTGTCGCCCGGTACTGCGAGGGTTGCGTGCAGCGCGAGCCCGGCAAACGGACGGTTTATCGTTAGTGTCTGGCGATTGCCGTTTGTCGCCACCTCAACAATTGGAAGGGATGCAGCAGGCATAAAAGCAGCTCAAAACAGTAGCGATTAATGGAGCATTGCGGGCGATCGAAGCTCGATTATCTTATCAAGCTGCCAGTCTGCAAGCATGTATCGGGCGATCGCCAATCTCCTTATGGTGAGATCGCAGCAGCATCTGTCGATCGCATTAGGAAGCGATCGCATCCCGGCAGGCAAACGCCACTTGCTCGCACTTACCCGCCGCTACTCCATCTTTCAGCATGGCTTCGGCTTTAGCAAAGCCCGTTTCCAGATCCGTACAAACGCCGCAGTGCCAGAGATAGAATCCGCCGTTCCAAATCGCTGCAGTCGTTAGTGCGCTCGCTTTGCCCTCCAGCACCGCACGCAGTTGGGCGCAATAGATCTCCGGGGCCTCCAGCGGGGCGTCCGAGCCACCGAGTCCGTGGTCGTGTGGGTGCAGGGTCAGGCGATCGCAACTGCCGTCTGCTCGCACTACCCCGACAATGCCCGGTCGGCTGCGAGCCAAATCGCAACTGCCTTCCAAACCCTTCACGGTGGTCAGTGCAGGCGCGCCGCGCAGGGCCAATGTCGTGCGAAGCAACCCCTCGGTCGGCGGATGGACGAAACCCACGATCGCCCGAGTTGCGCCATCGTAAGGTGACCACACCAACTCCAGCGTTGCCAGCGGCGGCCGCTTGCCGATTTCATCGCGGTAGGGGACGAGTTGCGCGGCTTGGGGAAACTGCACGGGCAAGTAGGTAAAGCCCACGCCCGTCTCAACCAAGACCTTTCGGACCTGTGCCAAGGACAGCGTCGCGAATGCTACCCCCAAGCCCTGCCAAATCCCCACCTGCGGCAACCCGTACTTTGTCGGCATGCGATCGCCGCCGTGCAGTAACACTGGCACCCCTGCTGCTGCCAATAACAGAGCTGTCACCGCCATGACTGGGGCCGTGCGTGCGCGCCCGTCGTATGGCACCCCGAACACGGTCACCGGCGTTGAGGCGATCGGCGCGATATGAGGTCCTAGCTTGCTGCAGGCATCTAGCATGCCCGCCAATTCCTCTGGCGCCGGGCGCCTGATGCGATGGGCGATCAGGAATGCCCCGATTTGCGCGGGCGTTGCTTCTTGCTTCAGCATCATGCGCATCGCGGCAGCCGCTTCAGCACGCGTCAGGGCTTCGCTGGTGTGAGTGCCGCTGCCGACTTTCTTTAACAGTTCGCGAAATTGCTCGACTTTACTTGGTGTGTCCCGTCCCATACCCCAACTATTCGAAATAATGCGATCGCCATGCGGTCGTCTCGTTATGGTATCGAGTCCGATAGCTAGTGGCTTTGATTCCCTGTTTGACATGCTGAAAGTAGCGCAGCCAGCCAGTCAGTCGGTTAGCCGATCGATACAACCACTGAAACAATAACTGACTGCTCTGCACTCTGATGTTGTAATGCTTCGGCTAGCCAACTCGACGGAGTGAAGTGTTGGTTGGCTGCTCGGCCGGAGACCGATCGGCCGGTGCGGATATGCCGTTCTGGAGAACCAGTTGGCGGAATGCCTGGATCGGAGGAATCTGAAGGCGATCGCGGGTTGTGGCTAACACCACTTGACGGACGAGCGGCAGTTGAGTCTTCTTGCTGCCGACCGTTCTACCCGGTTCGACGGCAACAGCGGGCGTCACTGTCCGAATGGCGAGCGTCGGATCGTTACGGGCTTCCACTAAAGCCGAACGCGGCAGGAGTGCCAGCATTTTGCCCTGACGCACGACCCCGCGAAAAGCATCGAGGGTGTTCAGCTCCATAGCTGCCTGTAGCTTCAAATTGCAACCGGCAAACCAATCCCCAACCAATCGCTGCATCCCATAGCCGTCTTTAAAGACAACGTGCGGGTAGCGCCCCAGCTCCTCTTGGCTGAGTTCCGAGCGCTGGGCCAGCGGATGCGTTGCCGACATCAGTACCTCGATCGGCTCCTCAAACAGTACGTCGACGACCATTTCGGCACTCGCCGCCAAAAATGGGTTTTTCATGACGATCGCGATGTCCACTAAGCCGTCTCGCAGCACCTTGAGTGCGCGATCGCTACCGAGAGCGGTTACGCGCAACTGCACGTGCGGATAGTTGCGGCAAAATGCCTGGAGTAACGGTGGCAAATGGTAAGAGCACACGGAGTGGATGGCAGCAACGCACAGCTCCGGTTGTTTCCCCGCCAGCAAGTCGCTGAGTTCCTCAGAAACTGTTTGCCACTCGTGGCAAATTTTGCGGACGCGGGGCAAGCAGCGCTCCCCGGCCACCGTCAACTTTGCTTGGGCGGTGCGATGAAATAGCGGCAAACCCAGATCGGTCTCGAGTGACTGAATCTGGCGGCTGATTGTCGATTGCGTGACGCCACACTGCTGTGCTGCCTGACCGAAGTTGCCAGTCTCTGCGACGGCTAAGAATGCTTGAAGCTGCTCGATCCGCATAACCAGATGTAGCTTGGGTTACATCTGGCTAACATTAGCCGATCCGAGCAGCCTGTTTAGTACAGTGCGCTACAACCATCTGAGGAAGTTTAGGCGATCGCTTGGGAGGTGCTGCAGCCTATGACCGCGCACCTCATGGCAATTGGGAACAATGGCAAAGCGGCTAGGCGACTCGTTATGGATATCCGTGCTTTCCCCGAACGAATGTGATTCTGCGCTCGCAGCCATCGGCTTTAGCAACCTGATGGCAGATTATTGCACTCGCTGCAGTAAGGCAGCGCTCGCGGGGGGAGACTATTTCCCTAGGAACATTTTGCTGCCGAGGCACTCGTAAAATACCGAAGCGCTTTTGGGAACTACCGAGTCACTAGCGGGGCCCCAGAACCGTTGCAGTTGCCTCAACGGAGTCAGAACGGCTTGCAGTCCGGTGATTGCCCGCAAGATTTTTTTAACCCTTGGTACAGACAAGCCATGCAGCCACAGCCCACCGATCCCACTACTGAGATTGCGACCGCGTCAGACGCCGAACTGCCCGTTCTAGTCGATCCGATGACGCTGCACCTTGCTCGCGAGCTTTACCAGCAGTGCTACGACATCTATCCTGCACGTGCCGAGTCCAGTCGAGGTGTTGCCGTGCGGCAGGATACCCATCGCGCGCACATCATCTTGAGTTCTAAGCCAGTGCTGTTGCCATGGGAACGCTTCGTTCCATCTCATCAACTGCGGGTCGGCTGGGAAATTAACGATATCCCGGCAGCTGCATCGAGCGACGACATCGATCTACTCATCGATGGGATTGTCGATGCTTGGGACGATCCAGAAGACTAGTCCTCCCGAACGGATCTAGGGGCAGCTGGCAAGCAACGAAATCTGCCTACTGCGGGGAAGAGAGCCTTAAAATTCGACTCCAGCAATCGGCCAGCCAGCTGCTGAAAAGAAGAGTTCTCCTCGTTTATTAAAATTAGCTATTTCAGTGGGCTTGGGCGATTGCCAAAGATCGGGTGCGATCCCCGGGGAATTTTATCTTTAGCGCGAGCTCGATAGGCGACCGACTCGCTGGTGTAGTCGGTCGTGATAGGAAGACATGCATTGGCGAGATCTGAGCGATCGCCGAGCGCCGCTGCAATTGCCGATGAATTTGAATTGGGCAGGCTCGAGAACCTTTGCTGTTAGCCCTGGCATCGATTGCAATAGTTACCTTTGATAGCGTTAGCTTCAATGACCTGTGGCAAATACCGACAGCTTCCCCAGGCACGAGTGCGGTTTTCAAAAGATTTAGCTAGAACGCAAAAAGGCACTGACATTATCGAAGTCAGTGCCCTACCGCCAATACCCCCAAGGGAATTCGAATCCCTGTCGCCTCCGTGAAAGGGAGGTGTCCTAGGCCACTAGACGATGGGGGCTTGTTTTTTTCGACGTTTCTTAATGTAGCGAACGAGTGAAAGAGTGTCAACTCCACTTGCGTTTCCGAACCTAAATAACCAAACAGCTTGCTGGGATGGTTAATTCTCGCGCTTGCCTTCGCGCATTTGCTCAAGCCGCTGCTGAGCTGCTGCATCGAGGGAGTGAAATAGCGATCGCCCGCGCGTGCTGCGCGGCTTCTGGTGAGAGCGCGTCTGCTGCTGGGTGTGACGGACGACTTGTCCGAGCTGCTTTGCCGACTGCCACAGCGCGCCATAACCCCCCACGGTTAGCTGCTGGGCGCGATCGGAGGTAGCGACAAGCAAGGGTTTGCGAGCGTATTCCGGCAGTCGGGCATAGCTGGCACAGACTTTTTCGATGTAGGTGTCGGCAGTTTGAGCGTAGGCGGTGTAGTACGCTGCCAACAGGGTTCCATGGGTTTCCCAGCAACCTGGCGTTCGCTGCATCTGAGCGTCAAAGACGATTTGCGTGGGCAAATCGCAGGCCGCACTGTAGTCAACCAGCTCTTCGATCAGTCGGTACCGTGAGGCTTCCAGATCGCGCTCGCGCTGGAGTTCGGGCCAGGCTCCAATGATGTTGTAGCCATCAACGAGCAATAGTGGTCGGCGGAAATCGGTATCCATACTACATCGCGACTACAGAAGTCAAATTGTGGTGCTATCTTTAACCTTAATGAGACTTGTTGTGAAAAATTCAGCTAAATGTAACCTCTGCTAGAAATCTCCCTCGCTTGCTCAGGCTGCCATCCGATAATAGTTCCACAGCCCCCTTTCCGTAGGGATTATCGCCTCATTCACCAAAGGCCTGACGTTATACCCAGTCTCAAAACAAGACACCCGGCAACACGGTTTGGTTGGGCATTCTGCGTCAGAGCCCCCCATTAGAGAAGAACCCGAGCAAACTCCTGACCGAGGAAGCGTCAAAAGTCTTTATTAAAGAATACGCGGGAAATCGCATGTCTGGAACGAGGCGTCGCTTCCGCATCGTAAATGCCCTCGCCTGGAATTTAACCTGCCCACTGGGTCGTATACAGTCCAAGCAGCGACCTATCGAGATTGACCCCACCTGCAATCTACCCAGTGAGGCTGTCTAGGAATTTCAAGGGTGGGGCACCGAAAGTTGTTGGGCTGCAACAGATACAAATTGCACGCCAAAAACCCCTGCAAATGCAGCCGCAACGAGGGGCCTTGCCGACTCCACGCTAGCCTCGGGAACGAACTGCGCAACGCTGCCTACCGGGCGATCGCCGATTCCACAGGGAACAATGCGTGCGAAGCCGCTGAGGTCCGGGCAAACGTTGAGGGCGAAGCCGTGCATGGCAATCCATCGCCGCACTTTAATCCCGATCGCAACCAACTTGCGGCCGTCGACCCACGTCCCCGTTCGTCCAGGCACCCGTTCGCCGCGCAACCCGTAATTATCGAGCACATCAATGGCTACGGCTTCTAGCTGTCGCAGGTACCAATGCAAGTCCCGGCGATAATACTGCAGGTTGAGGATGGGGTAACCGACTAGTTGACCCGGACAGTGATAGGTAACCTCTCCACCGCGTTCGGTGCGGATCAGTTCGACATCCACTCGGTCGGGGTCGAACCGCACAAAGTCCTTGCTAGACCCAGTACCAAGGGTGTAGACGGGCGGGTGCTCCATCAGCAATAGCACGTCGGGCAGACTGGCATTAACCAGCCGTTGCACGACTAAATCGCGTTGCAGTTGCCATGCCGCGCGATAGGGCACGCAACCGAGGTTGACCAGCCAGCAGCAGCGGGGAGCAGTCACGAGGGCAACGCGGACACGCGACCGCTTCGGGCGAATGAGTTAAGCATTGCGATCGCCGAGTTTAACGATAGGTGAAGTAGCCGATGTCGTGTAAAACACCAAGTGCTAGGCTATGGTTACAGAAACAGAGTTAGAGCGTTCAAATTCAGTCGGCACCCTAGTAGACCATCCTAAGCTTTGTCGATATTCCCGATTGCACGTATCGCGATCGAGCCCGTCTTCCTAAGAGCAGTGCTAAAGCCTCTTGTGCGCAACCTCTTTGACACGAGTCCGGCAGCCAGTTGGTAACTGACCGTTCGTCGCCTCGCATCCCAACAAGTTCGCCGCAAGGAATGGCGAGATTGCGAGAAGACTGGGACTAAAAGTACTCAGTAGCCCTTGTCAGAAAATTAAAGAGCACTTCCCAGAGTCTATTGCAGATGGGTTCTCGGTAGAAACCGCCAAGCGATTACTAACCTAATTAGCCGCAGTGCGGTTTTGCGGCAGATGCAAGCTTGATGCTCGTCAATTTGGAGTCGCTCTATCGATTGTTTCCGTTCTCTTTACAACGCTTGCAATGCGCGAAGGATCGAGGAGAGAATATGAAATTTTCCATCCAAGGCAAGAACGTCAACGTTACTTCCGCCGTTCGCGACCACATCGAGAAGAAAATGCACCACGCGATCGAGCATTTTCAGGGCATGACATCTAAAGTCGATGTCAACCTCTCGGTAGAGCGCAACCCACGCATCGAAGCTAAGCACATTACAGAAGTAACGGTTCGTGCCAATGGAAAAGTAATTCGCGCTTGTGTCGATCACGGGAACCTATACGCCAGTATCGATTTGGCTGCCGATAAGATTTCCCGCCAACTCAGAAAGTACAAAGAGCGCAATCTTGCCAAGATCGCTCACGGGGGAAAGACAAGCGCTTCCGTACCAACCGATTCTGTTGCTGAAACGCTGATCGGCAATCGCGAACCGCAACTGCCCTCTGAAGTCGTGCGGACCAAGTACTTTGCAATGCCCCCGATGAATGTTGCCGATGCACTGGAACAGCTGCAACTAGTCGATCACGATTTCTTCGTTTTTCGGAACGAAACTACGGACGAAATAAACGTTATCTACGAACGCAATCACGGGGGGTACGGCGTCATTCAGCCGCGCAATGGCAACGGTCACACACATGGCAACCATGCCGATCGCCACGTCCGCAGCAGCGCTCTTAACGGTAATGGACATGCGGCTGCAGGCGAGACCATAGACTTCGACATGGAAGTCATCAGCGATACGTTGCCACCGGCACAAGTTTGAGCGAACGCTCAGTCTTTATCAAGGTTCGCGAGTCCCCTTGTTTTTGGCAACCTCCGGTCGTGCGGCCGGAGGTTGTTTTCTAGCGCGATCGCCCTCGGGAAGGTCTGCTAGATAGAAACACAAAGGCTGGTCGGGACAATCTCCAGAATGGGAGTTCCGACACACCGTTGTTGCAGACTTGAACTATCCGAAGTAGCTCCTCAACTGCTATAACAGTGTTGTCTCGAACTAGTCGGTGCCGTTGCTTACGGAGCAAGGCGATCGCTTAGTCGCTAGGCTATAGCTGTTCGATCGACCGCTGTTCTGCTAAACCTGCAATCGAGCGTGGCAATTACCTGCGATTTCGTCACGTGCTCTCGTGCTTTTTTACAGAAGTTAAAGAGTCTTATGAGTCAACAAAATTTGCTGGAACAGTTGCGTGCCGTAACGGTAGTTGTGGCAGATACAGGTGATATTCAGGCAATCGAAAAGTTTACGCCGCGCGACGCAACCACAAACCCATCGCTGATCACGGCTGCCGCGCAAATGCCGCAATACCAAGAGATTGTCGACGAAACGCTCGAGGGTGCACGTGGGGAATTGGGAGCAAATTCCGGAGCACGGGAAGTTGCAGCACTGGCGTTCGATCGCTTAGCCGTGGCCTTCGGGCTGAAGATTTTGCAGATCGTTCCCGGTCGCGTTTCGACAGAAGTAGATGCACGCCTGTCCTACAACACTGAAGCAACCCTAGAGAAGGCTCGATACCTCATTTCGCAATACGAAGCAAACGGTATCGGACGCGATCGCGTGCTGATCAAAATTGCGGCAACCTGGGAAGGTATTCGTGCAGCAGAGGTTTTAGAAAAGGAAGGCATTCACTGCAACTTGACCTTGTTGTTCGGTTTTCATCAAGCCGTTGCCTGCGCCGAGGCAGGTGTAACGCTGATTTCACCCTTCGTCGGGCGCATTCTTGACTGGTACAAAAAAGATACCGGACGCGATTCTTATCCCCCAGAGGAAGATCCGGGCGTGCTGTCGGTCACGCGAATTTACAACTATTACAAGAAGTTTGGCTATTCCACAGAAGTGATGGGTGCGAGCTTCCGCAATATCGGCGAGATCTCGGAGTTGGCTGGATGTGACTTGCTGACAATCTCGCCCAAGCTTCTCGACCAATTACGGGTAACAACGTGCAATTTGCCGCGCAAGCTGGATCCGGCGAAAGCCGCCGAGATGGGCTTGGAAAAGATTTCAGTCGATAAAGCGACCTTCGATGAAATGCATGCAAGCGATCGCATGGCGTCGGACAAACTATCCGAGGGCATTAGCGGCTTTTCTAAGGCACTAGAAGCATTAGAAACTTTGTTGGAGCAACGACTGGCGCGTTTGGAAGGCAGCTCGGCCATCTCCCACGCGGCAGAGGAGTTATTCCGCACCTACGATCTCGACGGCGATGGTTCGATCACGCGTGAGGAATGGTTGGGCACTGATATCGTCTTCGACGCACTAGACAAAGACCACGACGGTAAGATCACGCCCGAGGAGTTGCGGGCAGGATTGGGTGCGGCCTATTTCGCCGTTGCATCTTAAGCCACTCGAGCGCGATCTGCGGTCCTCAAACTCCTTTGAACCTCGTCCGCGAAGGCAAGCAGCAGGGCTGAGCGCTGCCGAGCACATCAAAATTTATTTGCAGGTATTGCGCCAACTAAGTGGAGAAGGCTACAGATCCTGCCCTGTGACGCACTCGTCTCAAAGATTGCATTTGATCATGCGACTTGCCAGCGATGAAAACCGAAACGTCCCGATGCCCGAGCCCGCACCTAACAAAGCACCACTCGCGCGCAATACCGGCAGGTGACCTTCCGGCGGATTGGGATTGCTGTGGAAAGCCAGTTGTGGATAAGTCAGCCAGCGATCGTTCTCGCGCCAACCGATACGCTCGCCGAAAGCAAAGTAGTCCCGATTGACCTCTAGCCATATACGTTTCTGCACGCTGAAGCAGAAGCGCCCGCGCGTGAGCTGTGCCCAGATCTGGTCGATCGTTCTCAACTCGTCGCAGGGAAACTGTTCGATCGAATCGAGGTCGAACCACCCTTCCTGCTCGCGTCCGACAATTTCGAGCATCACCCGCCGCGTTTCTTCGTCGGCATCTTTCCACTTGCGATCGCTTAAAAACGAGCGCAGCCGCGAGTAACGACTGCCCCCCGTTCGATCGGGTTCGGTTTTCTTGTGGTCCGGAGCTGCCGCCACTGGCGGCACATTTGGCTCCAGCACAGGGGGCGATAGCGGTTGTCCCGCTCGTCCTCCACTTAAAGTATGGTTGCGGAGCCGATCGAACTCCAATCGCAGCAACTGCTGGTCCTCGCGCAACTGCTTTAGCTCTTGCTGGAGCGATCGAACTAGTGGTTGGAGATCCGTTTCGGATTCGTTAGACATCGGCGGTACTTTGTTCAGATCCCCAAACGCACCCAATCCGAAGGTCGCATAGTGATGTCGGAGATCGCAATCATTCATGATGGGGTCAGTCTAGCCCATAGCGATCGCGGCGGTTGCGACGCCACCGAGCATCTTAATTTCTCCAGCAAGCCAATATTTGGGGAGCGCGCGCGATCGCTCCTCAGCTTAGGTCTCAATCATCGAAATCCAAACGGAGCCGGCACTGGAAATCCAAGTTCGTTCGTGAAGGTGGAGATCGCGTTCAAGCGCTCCAGCAACTCCAGCAACTCCAGCAAGCGATCGCCTTCTATGTGGACCTCGCGGGTGGGATAGTTCTGGAGTACCTCGAGAATGGTGAACTCGTCATCCGGTAAGACCGACCCGACGAGGGCAGCGCGCATAGATTGAACATTGGCTTTGTCGTCGGGCGTGTGGACGTAGCGCGAGATCTGCTGCAAGCCCAATTCGCCGACGGGGGTTTTAAGCTGCCGGTACAAGTCGAGACTTACGGCGGGAATCGGCGTTGTTAACAGTGCTTTGAGCTCCTCAGGACTGCTGCCGCCCTGGCGAAGGTAGGACTCAAGCGAATGCGACGCTTCTCCGGTTGCTGCAAACGCTGCCAGGTCGTCAATTTCGACCGACTCGCGCAGGAAGGAAATCTTAAAGATCAGAATCTCGGCAGCCGTCGCCGGACGCGGTGCGGTAATTACGGCGATCGCGGCGATCGCCAGCAGTCCGAGCGATCCGAACCGATGACGGGCATGCAGGCGTTGTAAGCAGTGACGCAACATAGTATCGACCTTTGCCGACCGGGGACCGGCCGCGTGAGAGTGAACGGAGATAAAAACCGGGACTCGGCCGAGAACGCACGTGCCCGCAATATAGGAGCGACCAACCCGGCCGATGGCGCATCGTTTTCTCAGAAGACTGCGCCGTTTTGACCGGGCGACGATCGCTTCTATTGCTGGTGTAGGATCTTCGGGAGATGTTCCCGATAGGCAGAACCCTTGCTGCGGAGATCGATCCGACCGCGCAATTGGACCGCGCGATCGCCCGGCAGGTTCGCTCCCCGATCGGACAGGCTAGTTTTTTACACCCGCGGATATGCCCATAGGGAGGAATCATGCCAGACAACCGCCGCAGCCAAATCATTACCAGCGGCCCGCAGCGCACGCCCAACCGCGCCATGTTGCGCGCGGTTGGGTTTGAGGATGCCGACTTTAGCAAGCCAATTGTCGGACTCGCCAACGGGTACAGCACGATTACACCATGCAACGCTGGCATCAACGATCTGGCTCTGCGTGCGGAAGCCAGTTTGCGTCAGGCCGGCACGATGCCTCAGATGTTCGGGACGATCACGATTTCCGACGGCATCTCCATGGGCACGGAGGGGATGAAGTATTCCCTGGTCTCGCGCGAAGTGATTGCCGATGCGATCGAAACTGTCTGCAACGGTCAGAGTCTGGACGGCGTGCTCGCGATCGGCGGTTGCGACAAAAATATGCCCGGCGCTCTAATCGCGATCGCGCGCTTGAACATTCCGGCGATTTTCGTTTACGGTGGCACGATTAAGCCCGGACACTACGACGGTCGCGACCTGACAGTTGTCAGTGCTTTTGAGGCCGTCGGGCAGCACAGTGCTGGGCGCATAGACGAGGCGGAACTCCTACAGATCGAACGCCACACCTGTCCCGGTGTCGGCTCTTGCGGTGGTATGTTCACGGCCAATACGATGTCGTCGGCGATCGAGGCGCTGGGCTTGAGCTTGCCTTACTCGTCCACGATGGCAGCGGAAGATGCCGAGAAAGCCGACAGTGCGGAGAAATCTGCGTTCGTACTGGCCGATGCCATCCGCAAGCAGATCTTGCCGAGCCAATTATTGACGCGCCAAGCCTTCGAGAACGCGATCTCAGTGGTCATGGCGGTGGGCGGTTCGACGAACGCGGTTCTACATTTGCTGGCGATCGCGCGGGCGAGTGGTGTAGAGCTAACCCTAGACGACTTCGAAACGCTAAGACAACGAGTGTCGGTGCTGTGCGATCTCAAGCCATCGGGACGTTACGTGACGACCAACCTGCACGCAGCAGGTGGCATTCCGCTGGTCATGAAGATGTTGCTAGCGCAGGGTTTGCTGCACGGCGATGCCCTGACGATCTCCGGCCAGACCATTGCTGAGGTCTTGGCAGACGTGCCATCGGAACCGCCAGCCAATCAGGATGTGGTGCGACCGTGGGACAAGCCAGTGTATGCCCGAGGACATCTAGCCGTACTCAAGGGCAATCTGGCATCGGAAGGCGCGATTGCAAAGATCAGCGGCGTGAAGACACCGCAGATCGTGGGGCCGGCACGAGTGTTTGAATCCGAGGAAGACTGCCTCGACGCGATCTTGGCCGGGCAGATTCGGGCGGGAGATATTGTCGTCGTCCGTTACGAAGGTCCAAAGGGCGGACCGGGTATGCGCGAGATGCTCGCCCCCACCTCGGCAATCGTTGGTGCGGGACTGGGTGACTCGGTTGGCTTGATTACCGACGGGCGTTTTTCCGGCGGCACCTACGGCATGGTAGTCGGTCACGTTGCGCCCGAGGCAGCCGTGGGCGGGACGATCGCCCTAGTCGAGGAAGGCGACACGATCGCGATCGATGCCAACGCTCAATCCCTGCACCTAGACGTCTCGGAGTCAGAACTAGAGCGACGTCGCGCCAAGTGGCAGCCACCAGCCCCGCGCTACGAGACGGGCGTGTTGGCAAAATACGCCAAACTCGTGTCGTCGAGCAGCCTGGGAGCGGTCACCGATCTAGATCTCTACTAGAGCCACAATCAAATCGGCCTGGCAAGCGCGAGGAGATTGCAGGCATCATCAATTTGCGACGATTGCCTCCGGTCGCCGCCCGCCCGATCTCGTTCGCTGCTCATTCTTCGTCCTAAATACCTGTCGAACCGAAGCCTGCCGAGCCGCGATCGCTGCTGTCGAGGTGCTCGACGGGTACCACTTGCACGCGCGCGATCGGGGCAACAACGAGTTGAGCGATGCGCGCGCCCGGCTCGATGCGAAACGGTTCGCGTCCGTGGTTGATCAGGATGACGCCGATTTCACCGCGATAGTTGGCATCGATCGTCCCAGGCGAATTCAGTACGGCAACACCGTGCTTTAGCGCTAGTCCGCTGCGCGATCGAACCTGAGCTTCGGTATCG
The DNA here is from genome assembly GCF_000473895.1 of Rubidibacter lacunae KORDI 51-2. Lineage (NCBI taxonomy): Bacteria > Bacillati > Cyanobacteriota > Cyanophyceae > Chroococcales > Aphanothecaceae > Rubidibacter > Rubidibacter lacunae. The sequence continues at coordinate 82,803 of NZ_ASSJ01000041.1, forward strand.
AGCGGGAGTTGCAGTGCAATGCCTGTCAAAACGAGCTGCGTTGCGCCAGGCGGAATCTCGGCGGCTTCGACGGCACAGAGGTCGAGACCGGCATCGTCGGGGTGGGCGTAGCGCGGTAGCCGCGCGTCCGGGCGCAATTTCATAACCTTGAGGGTCGCAACATTCATGAGGGCGATCTCGACAGTTGGCGTCCCGATTGTGACACGCAAGCGCGGCATTGCCTCGATTCTCCCTGAGAAATGGCTTGTCAGTGGGGAGATCGAACACTTTCCTTCCGACCAGAGCCTTTTTAATGCTGAGTTAATACCAATTTGCACAATGCCTAAGACAGACAAGGAAAACAATCGTTAAGAATAAAGGTTCCAGAGCTACGATCTACCGCAGCACTTCCAAAAGTTGGTATAAGGTGCTATCTGACATTTTGCACCAACCTCAGAATTTTGCACGAACCAAAGAATAGATACAAGCAGTCCGGACCAATACGTTGTTAAGCCTGGCCTGGCTTTTTGGCAAAAGGTTTTCTGCCCTGCTCATACCGGCATGATGCTACAAGAATCTGTTGCGGTGTCCTGCTGGTCTGTGTAGCTAGTCCAAGCGGGCGAAAAGGCCAATTGTCTTGGGCGTTAGCGGACAATTGAAATTGGTTAGGTGAGAGTGGTGCAATAGCTGCTAGACTCTTCTCACAGTCTTGCTCCCGATCTCCTTAACTCACCGATTCCAGGGAAGGTGAAAAATGTCAGTCAAGCTCGTGAAGCGGTTGCTAATAAGCTGAAAGAAGACTTAGAGGCCGCGCGTAGGAACGCCATGCTGTAAAAGTCGAGCAGTGGGAAACAGAATAAGCCAAGCGTGATGAGTTCTGGCGTCGATGTGATGGCAGACTGGACTTTGAAGGGCGCAAGAGACAAACGAACTAGACTATTGATAGATTGGGGGAGCCATAGTGGAAAGACCACACTTAAGTGGAAATCTTCTTAGCGATTTTCTTACTCAGCTTCACGAAGAAGATCGCATAAAATACGAGCAGAGAAGGCAAGAGATCTCAATTATCGATAACTCTAGCATCCGCGATCGACTAGCAATGGAGTTGTTGATGGAGAAATTCTTGTCTCCTACAGCAAAGGTGCAGGCTCAGATTCAAGATGCGGCCAAGCACGCCCAGTACATGGCAGAAGCTATGGGCTACTACTATGCCGATCACGGCTTAACCCGAGATCGAGCTAGAGTGATTAGCTCTCAATTTCGGTTATTAGCTCTCCAATTGACTGCAGTAAACTCCCTGCACTCATTGAAGCTCCTCTACACAGCAACCACACTCTTTTTAGATTCCATCTCAATATTCCAGCATCGAGAAAGGAAGTACTCAATCGAACATGGGATGCGTCAAGGTATCCTCAATCGCATAAATGATTGCATAAGCAAGCCCGAGAATTTCCAAAGCCACATAGACTTGTCTACTGTCAATAGACGAGCATCTTCAGAGTTGTCAAACGATGAAGTTGAGGAAGTAGTCGAGTCTGCCCGCCAACTAACCAGGTCCTTGCATAAGAATCAAGAGCTTTTAGGGGCTACTTGCCCTAAAGTCGAGGAGGCAGTAAAAGCAATCGATCTTTTTGCTAATCCATCGAGCGAGCGCTATGGACGTTTGCTCAGTTGGCAGAATCCACCCGACCCATTCTGGCACTACGGGATCGGTCTTTCAGATACACACATATTTGATACGGGTCAAGGATTGCGTGTATTTGAAAGAGAGAATGCAGGACTTGTTGAAGGTATCGACGACATAGCCTTTGAACCAGAACGAGCGATCGCAAGATTAAAACATGCTCTTCATGTTTTTTCTGAATGGGAATACACCTTGACCGGTTGGAACTGCGAGCACCTCAGTCGGCTAGTTGCGACCGACCGGCCGAGATGCTATCAAAGCAGCGTTCTATGGTGGATGTGTAACCTGACTCCTGAAGGCGATCACAAAACTGCTCGCCAAGTATTGCTTAACCATCTCACGAGAGTCGATCCCAGCCTTACTAGATAGGCAAGATGCAATTTTAATTCGCTCCAATGTCTGACTGTAAGACGAACTCGGACTTCTGTTTCCCACAATTTTAGCAATCTAGAACAGGTTGTGTAGAAACTTTTGATAAGGGTCACCTCGAAAAATCGCCGGATTGTGGCGAGCCGGCGGCTGAAATGCCCGTGCTGCGGTGCCGACCTTCGGTCTTGAGCGAATTAATCGAGGTACCCTAAGATCGAAATCCCCTCCGGTTGTAGAGGTGCTTCCTCGAAAGATTTTGGAGGAGACTGACCCAAAAGCCAGATTGATAGAATTGCAACTCCCACGGCCACAGCACTCCCAAGTAAAATCAAATATCTCACATTAAGGTGAGAAATGGCAGTGTAAGAGCTATGACTACTATCAGTGCCAGAGCAAACAACTTCGACTGGCTGCTCTAAACCAGCATTAACGTCTTCCGAACCTACTTTTGCCGAACGAGCACGATCTTCGTCGGGGGACTCCCACTCGAATTCTGAAGGTTCGATTGCATCACATTCGTTGTTTTTATCTCGAACAGGTTCTCTTGTGACAGATGGATTCTGTGGATGGTTGTCAGAAGTTGTCTGAAAGGTAAAAACAACTGGTCGAGCACGCCTTGAATCCGAGGAAGTGCTGGGGTTTTCACCATACTTCCCAAGCATTGATGCCCGCGACCGATCGGAAAGTTCTTGCTCGCCATGCAGTTTCCCACATTGCTCGAACTCACTGTTAGAGGGCATGCCATCGTTACTATTGCCAGTCCCCTCTTGGGTATCTTTCTCGTGAGCATCGAGAATCGGGCGCTCTTTTGCCACGTCTTTCAACTCCTCTAACGAAACAGTCCAACAGGTGACAGGTTCGTCATCGGAATTCAGCTCGTGCAACTCAACTCCAGCTAGAGTACTGGTCTTAGAACTCCAATCAATGTATTGGTAAATTGAGCGGTCGTTGAGAAGAAGCCGAAATCCGCCTACCAAGACGATCGTCACATCATCTCCTACCAGGAGAAAGTCCTCGACTCCGCGAAAAATAAGGCGGAATTTTGACTTGAACCAGTGCGAACGATCGTGATGGAACGTCGGAGCATTTCGATCTACATGCGTGTAAAGCTTGACCGCAATATCGTGAAATTCAACATGTGTTGAGTTTGTCATCATCGAGGTTTCAACCGGTATGCTCGAAAGAGTCTTTTAAAGTCAATATGGAAAATGCAATAAATTTGCAATGCATTCTACCATAGCTACCTCGCTAGTTGCCGAGTCAAGTTAGAAAATATAAAATTGCAAGTTTTCTTTGAGAAGCATTTTAGAGGCTGTTTAAAAAAGTCGAGTTGTGCGAAATTAGGCAGGTATCTCACTACGGGGGAACAGGACTTTCGGGGCTTTTCTGCGGGTGACTCGGGGTAGTCTGCTACTCAGCTGGACCCTTTTCAAAAAGCTCTAACTTGCTGTGGAGAAACCTGCTCGTGCAGATGGATGTCTAACGTCAACCGCTCGAACTCGTGCTTTAAATGCAAGTGTGTTGATGTTCTCTGGTCGATCGCACGATCTCCTCGCCATCTCCGTCAGTTGGGCTGCACGCGATACTCTCGTATCATAGAAAGCCAGTCGGGCTGGCGAGACGCTGCCGGCGGCAACCGTTGCGACCGTGCCGCCATCGGCAGCGGCCGAGCCTTTCCAGCCATGCACAGGAGCTAAAACGTGACTCAGGAATTTGATTTCGACCTCGCGATTGTCGGGGCGGGCGTCGGCGGCCACGGTGCGGCATTGCACGCCGTCAAGCAAGGACTCAAAACTGCCATCATCGAAGCCAAGGACATGGGCGGCACCTGCGTCAATCGCGGTTGTATTCCCTCCAAAGCCCTGCTCGCAGCTTCCGGACGCGTGCGCGAACTGCAAGATCGGCATCACCTCCATAACCTCGGCATCAGTGTCGGTGGCGTCAGCTTCGATCGCCAGGCGATCGCCGACCACGCCCTCGATCTTGTCAGCAAAATTCGCAACGACCTCACGGGCAGCCTCACGCGCCTGCAAGTCGAAACCATCCACGGCTGGGGTAAATTACTCGGACCGCAAAAGCTCTCCGTGCTGGCCGAGGAAGGCGAAAAGATCGTCACCGCCCGCGACATCATCCTCAGTACTGGCTCGACGCCGTTCGTGCCGCCGGGGATTCAAATCGACGGCAAGACAGTCTACACCAGCGACGATGCCGTTAAACTCAATTGGCTGCCTGACTGGGTCGCCATTATCGGCAGCGGTTACATCGGTCTGGAATTCTCGGACGTCTATTCCGCTTTGGGTTGCGAAATCACCATGATCGAAGCCCTCGATAACTTGATGCCCGGCTTCGATCGCGATATCGCCCGGATTGCCCAACGCCTTCTGATCGAGCCGCGCGACATCGAAACCCATACCGGCACCCTTGCTCTCAAAGTCACGCCCGGTTCGCCGGTAGTCATCGAACTTGCGGACGCCAAAACCAAAGACGTCAAAGACGTCATTGAAGTCGATGCCGCATTGGTGGCAACCGGTCGCATTCCCGCGACCAAAAACCTCGGCTTGGAATCCGTCGGCGTCCAAACCGATCGCCGGGGCTTCATTCCTGTGGACGATCGCATGCACGTGCTGCTCGATGGCGAACCCGTTCCCCACCTATGGGCGATCGGCGACGCGACCGGCAAGATGATGCTCGCCCACGCCGCCTCCGCTCAAGGCATCGCGGCCATTGAAAACATCCTCGGTAACGACCGCGCGATCGACTATCGCAGCATTCCAGCAGCAGCGTTTACCCATCCGGAAATCAGCTACGTCGGCCTGAACGAGGAACAGGCAAAAGCCCTCGGCACGGAAGCAGGCTTTGCCGTCGGCTCGGTGCGTACGTACTTCAAGGCCAACTCCAAAGCCCTCGCTGAAGGCGAACCCGATGGTATTGCCAAGGTCATCTACCGCAAGGAATCCGGGGAAATCCTCGGCGCGCACATTATCGGCATTCACGCTTCTGACTTAATTCAGGAAGCCGCCAACGCGATCGCCGCCCGCCAATCCGTGCGCGATCTCGCCTTCACCGTCCACACGCATCCGACGCTCTCGGAAGTGCTGGACGAAGCTTACAAGCGCGCTGCCTGATGCCCGCGCAGTATTAACTTTCAGCCAGCGGGCCAGTCGCAGCCCGTGCGCTGGACGACCGTCTATATCGATCGCCGTCATATTTCGAACATGGAAATTCGCCGCCGTCCGGTCGGTTCCGGCGTTAATACGGGCGAGGTGCTTTACCAAGTGGCCTTACCCGACGCCGAGCCGCGCAACATTCTTGAAAAGATCGTCTGGCAAAAGGAAAAGGAAGTCGAGCGCCTGCGGGAGCGCCTACCGCTGCCGGACCTGCGCCGACGGGTGCAGCAAAGTGCTCCACCCGTCCGCGACTTCCTCGGCGCGCTGCAGGCGGGCAAAACGCAACCGGCACTGATTGCCGAACTCAAGAAAGCTTCCCCTAGCAAAGGGACGATCCGCGCCGACTTCGATCCCGTCGCGATCGCCCAAACCTACGAGCGATCGAGGGCAAGCTGCCTCTCGGTCCTCACCGACGAACAGTTCTTTCAGGGCAGCTTCGAAAACCTGATTGCCGCGCGCCAAGCAACAGCGTTGCCAGTGTTGTGCAAGGACTTCCTGATCTATCCGTATCAAATTATGTGGGCGCGCTTACATGGAGCCGATGCTGTTCTGCTGATTGCAGCCGTTCTGAATGACAAGGATCTGTCGTATTTCGTCAAAATTGCCCGCAGCTTGCACCTGACCCCCTTAATCGAAGTCCACACGCTCGACGAACTCGATCGTGTCTTGGGGGTGGATGGAGTTACGCTGGTCGGTATCAATAATCGCAATCTTGAAGACTTTTCGGTGGATGTTGCGACGACGCGCGATCTGCTACTCGCTCGCGGCAAGCAATTGCGAGAACGCGGTATCGCTATCGTTAGCGAATCGGGTCTGCACGTTGCTGCCGACGTACAAGTCGTCCGTCGGGCCGGTGCCGATGCGGTCCTGATCGGCGAGTCGTTGCTCGCTGCGCCCGATTCTGCCCGCCACATTGCCAGTCTGTTTGGCTTGTAAGCAAACGCGGCCCACGCGAAGGAACGTTCCATGAACCCGCTGCCTCTACCCTCCCACGTGCATTACGAGCTGCTACTGCAGCTTTTAGAGCGACAGACTTTACCTGCCAGCGATCGCAATCCGCTATTGCGCGACCAAGTACGCCAATTGGTCGTGACGCTCCGCAAAGCACTCGCACAGCAGAAGCAAATTGAAGCCACCTGCGAACAAGCCCAAAACCAAGTAGACTACCGCTGGTCGCTTAACAGCGACCTGATTACCGAAATCCCCCGCGTATTGCCACGGAAGCCCTCCTGAGGTGTGCTCCAAGTTTCCATAGCGCATCCGCCCCAGCCGCTCTCATTCAGTTTTTGGAGTGTGGGCAACTTTATCTGACGGTGTTCTCAACCGCTCGGGGCGCGCGGCATGCTGACAGCCCGGCTAGGGTAATACCAACTCTAGGAAGTGCCGCGACAAATGGCAGCTCGGGAACTTTTACTCCCGGGGCTCGCTTGCACCATCTGTCGTAGGCATTCTGCAAATTTATATAAATAGGCGATAGCCTAACGACACCGAAGATTTATTGGTCGGACAGAGCCAGCTTGGCTCAAACTGCCGGCCCGATTGCACCTTTTATTCCTCTCCTTTTCCTTTACTTGCCGCACAAACGACGCTAACTGACACCGAGCGATTGGGGCTGCCGGACCTCGGCATAAAGTGATTCCAGTAAGGCAATGCTGCCATTGAGGGTGTAGCGTTCGAGGACCCGCTGGCGCGCGCGTTGCCCCAGTAGATCTGTAACTTCGTGGCGATCTCGGCACAACGGCAGAAGCGTCCGCAGCTGGGCAACTGTATCTTGCGTGCTGAGGATGACTCCCGCTCCGGATGCCAGCACTTCGCCATCGGCTCCGGCATCGGTTGCCAGGCACGCCACACCGCAGGACATGGCTTCTAATAGCGATAGGGAAAGTCCTTCTACAAAAGACGGCAAGACGAAGACGTCTGCCGCGCGCAAAATATCGATCCGCTGCTGTTCGTCGGCAACGAACCCAAGCCAGATAATCCCGCTGGCTTTGCCGTATAGCGGTTTCAACAACGGCAATAGCGGTCCATCGCCAACAATAACGAGTTTGCAGCGATCGCCGAGCCGACATTGCTGCCACGCCTGTAGCAGTGCTTCCAGGTTCTTCTCGGCCGAGATGCGCCCTTGATAAACGAAGAGGCGCTCGGCTCCAACTCGCTGTTTGAAATTTGACGGCCCGGGCGAATATTGCTGGGCGTCTACGCCGTTCGGAATGACTGCCAGTCGTCCCGCTGGAACACCCAAACGTTCGAGCAAGTCCCGTTGGACGCGCGAAAACACGATTGCGCGATCGTAGCGGGCGAGGAATGGGGCGTACAGGCGATAAGAAAGCTGCAGGGTGCTGGCCTTAAAGTTGCGTAGCTTGCTATCGAAGGGGGGATGAAAGGTTGCGATGAGCGGAATGCCAAGTTCCTGGCAAATGTCCGGCAAGCGAAAGTCCAGCGGCGACAGTGTTAGCGACGCATGCACCACATCGGGTTTGAGCTTAGCAAGTGCTCTCGCCAGGAATTGACTCGACCTCGGGGCAGGAATCGTATAGATCTGCGACTTGTGCCAAAAGGGCAGCGCCACTTCATGGCAATGCGGCCAGCTTTCGCCGTACGCAGCTGTGCGAGCAAAATGCAAAAAGCTAACTTGATAGTTTCGTTCGAGCAATGCATGCGTCGTTTGTCGACTGTAGGTTACATTGCCGCAAAACGGCGACTTCTTTCCCAACCAGGCAACATGCATGCAATTGCGAGCGCGACAAAGTTAAAGAGGTAATAACAGCACGGCGATCTCGCCGCCCCGACCGAGTGGCAGCCTAACTGTTCGCCGCGTCATGTCCGCGCCGAGATTGCGACTCCCGTACGGGAAATATACCAGGTTAAGAGCCCGCCCGCGATGGCAAGGGCAGCTAATCCGAAGAATACGGCGCGCAGTCCGAAGACGGCTTCGGCCGCGCCAGCCAGTGCCAGCGGCAAGCTCAGAGCGATATTGACAGCATTGTTTTGCAGCCCGAAAACCTTGCCGCGCATAGCTTCAGGCGTTTCAGCTTGAATCGTGGTCTGCATGGGTACGCCGACCAACGCAGCGAAGGCTCCTAAGGCCGTCGTCAGGGCGATCGCCAACCAAAGTCGGTCGGTCGCCAGTGCCAAGCCAGCGAGGGATGCGGCAACGCCTGCAGAGCCGATGATACCGAGGCGTGCGGTACTGAAGCGATCGCCCCAAGTTCCTAAAAATCCCGCTCCGACGGCCATGCCAACACCTCCGGCTGCCAACAGGAAGCCAAATTGCGAGGCTTTCAAACTGGGAATGCGATCGGCAAGGCTTACGGCCAGCACGGCCAAAGCGGCAAAAATACAGAACAAAAGTATCAGTTGCACCATGGCGTTGCGGACGCGGTGGTGGGTGCGCAGGTAGCAAATGCCGTCCCAAATATCTTGTAAAACGTGAGGGGAATCGTCATTTTGGCGGCGTTCGCGTTCGTAGGTTTGCAGCGGCAGCAGCACGAGACCGGCCAGGACATAACTACCGCCAACGACTAACTCGCGGCTGAAGCTCCAGGTCAATCCCAGCCCATCGGCAAGAATGTCGGTCAATTCCAGTAACGGCTCTCCGATCGCGAAACCGAGGATCAGCGCGGCCATCATGGTCGTGGTATAGAGGGAGTTGGCCGGCAGGAGGTCGCGCTTGCGGACAATCAGCGGGATGGTTGTTTGTTCGGCCGGTGCAAAGAACTGCGTCAGCGTCGAAACCAGAAACGTAATCGCCAACAGCATCCAGAAGCCGACTGGCAGCCCGAGCCACGGCGCTCGATCTGTCGAGACATACAGCAGCAACGGTACCGACCACACCAACAACCCGCGCATCAAATTGGTGCCCACGAGCACGGCTTTCTTCGACCAGCGATCGACATACGCACCGGCCAGCGAGCCGAACAGCACAGCAGGAATCGTAAACGCCACCATCACTGCTGAGACCCAAGCCCCGATCTCGCGATCGGGCCCCTGAAAATGGGTGGCTATGGTCGCGACGACGAGCACGAGGTAAATTTTATCGGCTAGCTGTGAAAAAATCTGTCCCAGCCATAGAATCAAAAAGTGTCCGTTTTGCAAAACGGGCAGGAAGCCTTTCGGGGCGGTGTCCTCGTGGCAGGAGTTGGAGTCCATCGGAGCAACGGATTCGGTTTCCGAGTTGATAGCCCGATCGGTGAGGTTCGGTCGTGTTTTCATCGGGTCGATGCTGGATCTGCGGGCGACGGGCGAACGGTAGATGGCGGCTCGGCACCGGCGGCGATCTCGTCGAGCAAAGCAGCGGAGCGAATGGGACGCCCGCAGTGATATTGGGCGTAGTTCCGCAGGACGCGCTCCACGCGGGACCAAGCAGCTCGGTCGACCTCGCATCCGCTCTCAGTACTTGAAGTTATCACTTCAGGGAGTGTCGGACTAGCCAGGGCTTGCAGCAGCATCAGCTCGCACGCGCGCAAGCGTGTATTGCTGCGCGCGCGTGGAGCCTCCGCGGAGGGTGCCGCCGTGCCGCCGGCTGGTTGCCTGGCTAAGCGATCGTCCGCGCGCGCAACGGTCCCGCCAAGTTCGGGGCTGAACCCGACGCGCCAGCCCGGATCGCAGGTGTCGATCGCGATCGGCTCCTGGGTCCGGCAGCACATGCGCACCTGGGGCGCGATACCAGCCACCGCGAGAAGGTGGAAAGTCCCCTGCGCCAGATACGGTTGCAGGTGTTGCGGGTCGCGCTCGGACACCCGTTCGAGACGGTGCAGATGTTCGAGCAATAGGGAATACAAGTCAGCTTGGGAGCGATCGCTCGCGCTGACGTAGAGGGCGATTTCGGTCAAATACTGATAAGCCGCAAGCTTACCGAGGTCGCAACCAACGCCGGTGAACGAACGAATGCGTTCGACTTGGGACACTTTATCGAGCGATCGCCCACGTACGAACAGCCAGTGGTTGACTGCAAGCGGTTCGCAACGCCCGCGCAATGAGGATGTTGGCTTGCGCGCTCCATTAGCGACGGCACGAACCAGTCCAAATTCGGGCGTGAGGACAGTTAGCAGGCGATCGGCTTCCCCGTAGGACGTACTCCTCAGAGTGATGCCGGTAGCTCGATAGGTACGGCTCATTCAATCTCGGTCGGCAGTCTGGGTAGGGCAGGAGCGGCAAGAGCAACCCGCGAGCAGGTGCTCCTGAATAAAGGCAGTTTACAGACCAAAGTCTTAAATGCCTTAGATACCGACGTCACGAGGATCGCGGTCGAGCCCGGTGAGTAGGTCGGCTTCTTCCAGCGTATCGCGCTGCCGCAGGAGGAACGGTCCGCGCGAGGTTCCCAGGCGCGACGCGCCCGCACGGACGAGAGCGCTGGCCTGTTCGTAGGTGCGGATGCCGCCCGAGGCTTTGATACCCACTTGACCGCCCGCGATCGCTCGCAAAATGCGAACATCGGCGATGGTAGCACCGCCAAACCAGCCAGTATGGGTTTTCAAGAACGCAGCTCCGGCGTCGAGGCAAACTTCGGCGGCTAGACGAATTTGTTCGTCGTCGAGCAAGCCCATTTCCAAGATTGCCTTCACCAGCAAGCCGGTTTCCTCGCAGATTTCGGCAATTTCGCGGTAGACCTCGTCGCTCATTCCGGCTTTGAGTAAACCGACGTTAATGACCACGTCGAGTTCGGTAGCGCCATTTTCGGCAGCTTCTTGGGCTTCGAAGAGCTTAGTGGCGGGTGTAGTAGCTCCACTCGGAAATCCGATGACCGTGCATACGGCAATGCGCTTGCCATAGAGAAAGTCAGCGGCTTGGCGAACGGCAGATGGGTATACGCAAACGGCAGGGAAGTTATAACGCTCGGCTTCGATACAGCATTGCTCGACGCGTTTGGGCGTAGCGCTGGGGTCCAGGAGCGCGTGGTCGATGTATCCGGCCAAATCGAAATCGAGAGCGAGTTCCACAGGTACGTTCTGCCAGCGAGCTGATTTGAGATGCTTATTCGAGCTTTCCTAAATTTTGCATCTAATGGGACGCATCAGGCCTAGCACCTCTGTTACTCGAGCGATCCGCGCCACCTTGCATTGCTCGCTGGCGCATTGCAGTTGAACAAAGGGGACCCCGGTTACGGGCGATCGCGGTCCGGACGCTCTCCCTGTGGCATCTTCTCGTTGCCTTTCGTTGCGCGATCGGGCGAGGGACTGAATAACTAAACAAGTGCCTCAAGCCCTGCAAGTTTGTGGCGAAATTTCGGGAGGTTCAGGAGATGTGTCAATTAGCCAGGCTTGAGCCTCCACCCCTACTTATTAACCACTACGTCCATTGAGAAGGTTGCACCTGATTGACCGACAAAACTTATGGATGGTCGCACCTTTCCGATGTCAGAAGAGCTTGAGTTCTAGGAGTCCAGCACTCCTGGAACTGCTCTCGCTGAAGCATGCGAGCCTTCCAGTGTTGGCCCTTGCGATCGCGGTGCTCTAGGACATCGTAGTCGTGGGACAAACCGATCTGGAGAGAACTTCTGAGATTTCTCTGGAGATTTTAGACCCGTGTTTAGTCAGTTAAACAGGTATACAGTGCTTCATCAAGTTCTCACCCTTGGGCTCTTTTATCTCTGAGCTCCTTTATAATGGGCAATAATTTCTGTAGAAATAACTGGCGTTTCCTGCTTTCTTCCTAGGAAAAACACTCCACTCGCAGCATCAACATTGTAGGCATTGGGTATTAATCGATCGCAGTATTGCAACCAAAAAAACAAAGCTTGACGACTTTGCCAGCCTTTCTGGATCTAAATAGTCCGCGAAAGAAGTGTTCGAGCGACCACAGCAGCTGAGTTCCGGCGCCGGCTGAAGCGCCTGACGAAATCGCCTCAAACTGCTTGAATAAATAGCGGTGCCCGCTTTCAGTGAATCGGGTGAAATCGTAGGCACCTTCATGAACGTGTTGGAGAAAAGGAGTCTCGGCATACACAATTCCATCGAGCTTTAAAACTCGGTGAATTTCTGAAACCACTCTGCCTGGGTCTAGAACGTGCTCTAGCACTGCCTGAATGATGACTGCATCGAAGCTACTGTCTTGTAGTGGAATACTATGGGCATCAGCTATAAACTGAACGCTTGGTGAAGAGTAAATGTCGAAAGACACCAGTGCAATATGAGGGTCGTTGTAGAGCGATTCCATACCCTGGCCGACAGTCCCGCCGCCAATCACTAAAATGCTTGCGCGATCGCGCGATGCAAATAACAGCGCTAATAAATGCTTCACGTTTTCAGTAGTGGTTTCCAGGGGCGGGGATATCAAGCGCCTGATCGCTCCCGAAACCTTGCCATAAGAACGTCGCTCGACAGCAGATGAAAGGGTTTTGACGCCGTCCTCAGTGAGAACGCTTTTGTCAAAGTCGATCAAAACCGGATAGCCATCGATTATTTTATATTCAATACATTGCGTATCGAGTTCCGCAATCAGCTTTCTGTCGATTGCCCTCAGGAAAACACCCGATCTGGGACAGCGTAGCAAAGGGAAAATATCTTCTTTTTCTACTAACACCAAACTTATCTCCTCAGCTTACCTACTAGCTCGAACGTCGATAGAGCGAGTTTTCTATCGAGCAAACCTCGGCAAACGTTATGCGGTTCTCAGCGACGCAAGTCAGGGTGTTACTTATCTCAACCGATTGCCGGCACGAGAAAACCCTCACATTTTACGTATGGCTTCATACTGTCCGTTAGTCTTCTGCAATAGCATACAGCACTGAAGAATCTATTGGGTTCTTGCTGCGCATCGCCTCCATCAAAAAATGCTTTCTTGATAGGGTACTTTCTCGAGAACCTATCAACTCGGCCCAGCATCGCTCGATCTACACTCAACGCGATCCCTGGTAACCGTGCTCGTTGCCATCAGTTGTTTCGTGCTTGGCCCGAGGAAAACAAACTGGGAAGAACTCGCTGGTCGCGATCGCGCCCAAGTCAACTTCCAACCGCTTCCGTCTAACCCCGCTGGGAGAATCCAGGCGGCGAAAGACCAGTTGTGAATTAGGCGATAATGCCTACGGAAAGCTAGAAATCAGACAGGGTCATGCTGGCTCAACACCACGCAGTTAGGCGGAGATTAAATGGAACGGCGGGCTTTTCCAGCGCCAGTAACAAGCCCAAACGCTGCAGTGTCAATAGCTAAATGTGACTTTATAGAGCATCGAACGCCAATTGCTTCTAAACACCAACGCCGATAAGGATGCTATCGCCTTATCGGCACTGAAGCATCCGAGTCTCTGGCTTAAGCAGAGTGAGCGTGAGCGGGTCGTTTCTAGTTACTACTCGTAGCCATTGCCACCAGTGCCAGCACGTCGCTGCGGCTGAGCTTCTCTTTGCCCTGTGACAGTGCATCCAGCGTCCCGTAAGCCAGCGCCAGCGGAATCCGGCAGAAATTCAGTGCTGGACCGTGAGGTAGCGACGCACAGTACTGATCTGCCAGCGAAAGATTGTAGCGCGCGTAATCGTGTAAGTCCGCTGTGCTCCATCCCTCGGGGAGAAAGTCCGCACCCCGGCCGAGGTCTTCGCTGCGATTGCGCAGAATGTTGACCGCCTGCAACCCTCGCCCGAAACCGATCGCATGCATGCGATCGGTCTGAGTGTTGTCGTACCATCCCCACAAATCCGAGAGCAGCAAACCCACCGCACCGGCAACACTAAAGGTGTAACAATCCAAATCGGCTTGCGATCGCACCAACCAATTGCATTCCGCCCAGTAGGCCATACGATCGGCCATCGCTGCTGACGCATCCCAGACCCGCGGTGCGATCTCATCTGGAGCCAATAACGCCCATTCGCCGACGCGCATCGTTACCGAATCCAGGCGATCGCGGAACGATTCTAGCCCGATCGTGAAGTCATCGATAGCCGTACTCGCATTTGCGGACTGCAAGTTCAGGCTTAGAGAACGCAACAACTTTGCCTTAAGTACATTATCGAGATGGGGGTGATCTTCAATTTCGTCGATCGCTCGCATGCACAGATAGGCAGAAGTTACAGCCTCTTTAAGACGCGGCGGCAATCCGCTAATTGGAATGAGAAACGTGCGGCTAGTCGCCTGCAACATATCTATCGCATTGCGAAGCAAACTCATTGTTAGTAGGACTCCTCACACGATTTAGCTAATTAACGATACCCACTAATCTGCATCCGATCCAGCCAGCACAGTAACACGTATGCTGCGAGCAAGCTAGCCGGAGCGCGGTACTCATGTCCGCTCGGCAAGGAACTGCCGGTAGCGTCCGAGTGCAACCAGTGGGAAATACTGGTAGTAGTAGTGGTAGCGAATATAGAAGTGACCCGGGAAACCCGTACCGGTAAACTCCGCCTCTTCCCAGCGTCCGTTCTCCAGCTGTGTGCCTAAAAGATACTCGACGCCGCGTGCCAGAAACTGTTGCGCGTAGCTACCCGTGGCGTCTCCCGCTGCCAGTAGCCCGATGAGCGCCCATGCCGTCTGCGAGGCCGTGCTGACTCCCTTACCTTTGAGCGTCGGATCCTCGTAACTGCGGCAGGTTTCGCCCCAACCGCCATCGGGGTTCTGGACGCCGACTAGCCAAGCTGCTCCTCGCTCGATGGCATTGCGGGCGCGCTGGGGAGCCACCAACGCCAGGGCCGAGAGCGCGCCGCTGGTGCCGTAGATGTAGTTGACGCCCCAGCGTCCGAACCAGCAGCCCTCGGATTCTTGCTCGTCTAGCAAATAGTCGAGCGCACGATCGCAGCGCTCGCGGGCGATCCCCGGTTGTTGGGGATCGAGGTAGCCGACCATCTCCAGCACGCGTGCCGTCACGTCGGCAGTATTGGGATCGATCGTGGCTTTAAGGTCGGAGTAGGGCAAGAGGTTGAGCCAATCGCTGTCGTTGTCGACGTCGTATGCAGCCCAGCCGCCTGCCCGACACTGCATTGTTGCAATCCATTGCGTTGCTCGCGCGATCGCTTGGCGTTTGAGAGCTTCCTCGGGCAGGCATAACTGCTCCAGCGCTATCACGACCACAGCCGTATCGTCTATATCGGGGTAATACCTGTTGACGAACACGAATGCCCACCCGCCGGGTTCCCCCTGGGGGTTTTTAACCCTCCAGTCGCCGTAATCGAGAATTTGCCGCTCCAGCAGCCAACGACCGGCAGCCACAACTTCGGGCGCGTCTGGTGCCATGCCCGAATCGACTAAAGCACGCACCACCCAAGCCGTATCCCACACGGGGGAGACGCAGGATTGCACGCGATACACTTCGTCGTCTTCCAACACGAAGTTGTCGATCGCTTGAAAACCGCGATCGACAATCGGATCGTCAACCGCATAGTCGAGCGATCGCAGGGCCAGCATTGAGTTGACCATCGCAGGGATGATTCCGCCCCAGTCGCCAGTGGCTTCTTGGCGCTCTACTATCCAGCGCTCAGCGGCTTTGAGTCCCTCCTCGCGCAACGGCACGAGGTTCCAGTCCTCTGCGAACTTAAAAGCATCGTCGAGCCAAACGAAGGCATCGCTCCAGTCATTGTTGCGCGGCAATTCGTACCGGACGTTGGCACTACCTTCGGCAAAGAGTTCGTCGAGTTTGACAGACGGTTCAACCGGATAAACAGGTTTTTTGTCGAATACGATTGCCAAGGGAACCGTGCTGCAACGCGCCCAGCTAGACATTTCGTAAATCGAAAAGGGAAAGGGTGGGTGGCAGAACACGATCCACGGTGGAATCGACGGTAACCCGCGCCAGTTGTAGCAGTCGACAAGGGCTAACTGAAACTTCGTAAAGATTCGAGTTTTACTGATGCCGCCGCGTTCCAAAATAAACGTACGGGCTTTGACAAGTGCCGGATCGCCAGCAGGAACCCCGAGCAAGCGCAAACCCAAGTAGGCTTCAACACTGGTACTAAGATCGCCGCCATCGCCATAAAACACTTCCCAACCGCCACTTTCGCATTGTTGCTGGCGCAGATAGGTTTCAATTTTATGCAGCGGCCTTAATCTATCGGTCCTCCAAATTTTGTGCAAGAGAAGCACTTCAACTGTAACCGTGACATTAGCTTCGAGCTCTGCCCACCAATAACCTTCAGGATATTGCTGGGAAAGTAAATAACGTTGACTGGCAGCCACGGCCTCTTCGAGCCGGCCGAGCCAAACCTCAGAGTGAAGTTGCATTCGCTATCCTCAGGGTGAAGTTGAACTAGCGATCGCGGGCAAACGTATACAGATTTCTTTGTCACGACCAAAGTTAGAGTTTCAGCGATCTGGATACTTAAAACCTAGCGCTCTGGTCTCAACGTGTCTAAATCAAGCCCCACATATTGCGATAATTGAGCAGCGATTCCCAAGCTATGCGTTTGCCCTAGCGGCACTAATATTAGCCCAGCAAAGATTTGACAGTAGCGTCAGAGAACGACTTGGGGAAAAACTTGCAGTAATAATGCTAAGGCACCTCGAAAAATTGCCGGATTATGGCGTATCTGCGGCTGAAATGCCCGTGCTGCCGTGCCCACCTTCGGTCTTGGGCGAATTAATCGAGGTGCCCTTGAGGAAGATGCTTTTGCGTGCATCTAGTGATGGAACCATTTCGGATGGTGTGTAGAACCGCAGCATGGGCAGACTTGTTATATGCTACCTCGAGCATTCTTAAGACCAAGTGCTCTTGGTTTATTAACATCGTTATTAAGGCAGACAATGAGATAGAGGAGACGGGTTAATACAAAAGTTGTCATGAGTAACCGAGGTGCAAGTGCTATATATCATGAGCAATCATGTTGACTAAAATTGCCGCCAAGCCATGCCCTGAATTGGCTGCGTCCCACCCATCTTGAAAAATATTTTGGACTTGCTGATAGCGGCGCGTTTTCTTAGACCCTACACTGACGAGTCACAGAGTGGCTAACGCAATCGCCAACCACAAGCGCTGGACTGGGTCAGTCATCTTGGTATCATGCAAGTACTACTACGTAGTGCCCCGTATGCCAGCTTCAGCGGAATCCTACAGAAATTCAATGCTGGACCTGGAGGCAGCGAAGAACAGTACGCATCTGCCAGCGACAGATTATTGCTTGCGTACTTGTGTAAGTCCGTTATGCTCCACCCATTAGGCAGAAAATCCACGCCGCGAGCGAGGTCTTCGCTGCGACTGCGCAGAATGTTGACCGCCTGCAACCCACGCCCGAAGCCGATCGCGTAGGTGCGATCGGTTTGGGTTTTATCATACCATCCCCACAAATCCGAGAGCAGCAAGCCTACCGCACCGGCAACGCTGAAGGTGTAACAATCCAAGTCGGCTTTCGATCGCATCTTCCAATTACATTCCGCCCAGTGGGCCATACGGTCGGCCATAGCTGCTGTCGCATCCCACACCCTCGGAGCGATCTCAACCGGGGCCAGCAGCGCCCATTCGCCGAGGTGCATCGTTACTGACTCCAAGCGATCGCTGATCGGTTCCAGCTCAATAGTGAAATCATCAACAGTAGTAGTCGGGTTCGCCGACTGAAGGGTGAGACTCAGCGAACGCAACAACTTTGACTTGAGTGCATTGTCGAGATCGGGGTGATCTTCAATTTCATCGATCGCTCGCATGCATAAATAGGCAGAGGTTACAGCCTCTTTCAGACGCGGTGGCAATCCCCTAATTGGACTCAGAAAAGTGCTGCTGGTCGTTTTCAACGCATCCATCGCATTTTGCAGTAAAGCCATACTACAGTGTTTCCTCAGACGGTTTAACTATTCATCAACACACGATTGTCTGATACGTACTCAAGCCACGCATTTAGATGACTACTGTGCGCAATCTAGCCTTAGAGCGGAAATTTTTAGCTTCCGGCAAATATGTGTTTGTAGCGTCCAAGTGCAGCGAGCGGGAAATACTGACAGTAGTTATGGTAGCGGATGTACATAGGGCTTGCTGAAAAAGGCTGGAATTGTTTTAGCGAGAAGGTTCCAGCGTTTTCTGCGTCAGAGAAGTGCAAGGTTATGGTTGCTAGAGCCTCAAAACCCTTGCACTTGAGCCGAGATCTAGGGGCGAAAATCTGGGGCTAGATGGCGAAAGCCTGATTTCATGAGCTCTCTGTCCCCTAAATTCACTTTGTGGACTTTTTCAGCAAGCCCTACATATGCTTTGTGAAACCCGTACCTGTAAACTCCGACTCTTCCCAGCAACCGTTCTCCAGTTGCGAGCCTAAGAGATAATCGACCCCGCGTGCCAGAGACTCATGCGTGTATTCATCCGTGACATCTCTCGCTGCCATTAGCCCGGTGAGCGCCCACGCCGTCTGTGAGGCCGTACTGACTCCCTTGCCTTTGAGCGCCTGATCCTCATAACTGCGGCAGGTTTCGCCCCAACCGCCATCGGTGTTCTGTATGCCGACTAGCCAGGTCGAGCCTCGCTGGATCGCGTCGCGTACTCGGTGGGGAGCTATCAGTACCAGCGCCGAGAGCGCGCCGCTGGTGCCGTATATGTAGTTGACACCCCAAAGTCCGAACCAGCATCCTTCAGGTTCTTGCTCTTCGAGCAGATAGTCGATGGCGCGATCGCAGCGTTTGCGGCCGATCGCGGGTTGTTGGGGATCTTGGTGACCAACCATCTCCAGCACGTGTGCTGTCACATAGACGGTGTTGGGATCGATCGAGGATTTAAGGTCGGAGTAGGGCAAGAAGTTGAGCCAATCGCTGTCGTTGTCGACGTCATCTGCCGCCCAGCCGCCCGCCCTACACTGCATGGTTACAATCCATTGCGTTGCTCGCACGATCGCTTGGTGTTTAAAAGCTTCCTCGAGCATGCGTAGCTGCTCTAGTGCCATTACGACCACAGCCGTATCGTCTACATCGGGGTAAAACGGTTGTCCAGCTCGAAGGCCCACCCACCGGGTTTTCCCTGGGGGTTTTTAAAACTCCAGTCGCCGTAATCGAGACTTTGCCGATCCAGCAACCAACGACCAGCAGTCACTAGCTCGGCTACGTCCGGTTTAATACCCGAATCGACCAGCGCACGCACCACCCAAGCCGTATCCAAAACGGGGGAGATGCTAGCTTGCATTCGATATACTTTGTCATCTTGTAGCACGAAGTAGTCCAACGCTTTAAAACCGCGATCTACAATCGGGTCGTCAACCGCGTAGTCAGGCGATCGCAGGGCCAGTATTGAGTTGAGCATCGAAGCAAAGAATCCACCCCAGTCAACGGTGGCTTCTTGGCGCTCGATTAGCCACCGCTCGGCGGCTTTAAGCCCCTCTTCGCGCAACGGCACGAGGTCCCAGTCCTCTGCGAACTTGAAAGCGTCGTCAAGCCAAACGAATGCATCAGTCCAGTCATTGTTGCGCGGCAATTCGTAACGTACTTTCGCAATTCCTTCGGCGAATATTTCGTCGAGTTTGACAGCTGGTTCAACGGGATAAACAGGTTTTTTGTCGAATACGATATCAAGGGGACGGTGCCGAGTCGTGCCCAGCTGGACATTGCGTAAATCGAAACAGGGAAAGGTGGTTTGCAGAACACGATCCAAGGTGGGATCGATGGCAATCCCCGCCATTTGTAGC
Source organism: Rubidibacter lacunae KORDI 51-2 (assembly GCF_000473895.1). Taxonomy (NCBI): domain Bacteria; kingdom Bacillati; phylum Cyanobacteriota; class Cyanophyceae; order Chroococcales; family Aphanothecaceae; genus Rubidibacter; species Rubidibacter lacunae. The sequence continues at coordinate 102,509 of NZ_ASSJ01000041.1, forward strand.
AGACCACAAGTGCCAAGTGAAGCTTCGTAAAGATCCGGGTTTTGCTGATACCGCCGCGTTCCAGAATAAATGTTCGGGCTTTGACAAGTGCCGGATCGCCAGCATGAACCCCAAGCAAGAGCAAACCCAAATAGGCTTCAACACTGGTGCTAAGATCGCCGCCGCCGCCATAAAACAATCTCCAACCGCCATTTTCACTTTGTTGCTGGCGCAAATAGGATTCAATTTTATGCAATGGCAATACTGAGTCGGCCCCCCAAATTTTGTGCAAGAGGAGCATTTCGACTGTATTCGTGACGTTAGATTCTAGTTCTGCGCACCAATAACCTTCGTGATTTTGCTGGGACAGTAAATAACCTTGACTGGCATCCACAGCACGGTCGAGTCGGTCGAGCTAAACCTTAGAGTGAAGTTGTATAAGCTATCCTCAGAGAGAAAATGCGATCGCGATAACAGATAGGGCATAGGTATATAGATTTTAGTGCCACAACCTAAATTAATATTCCAACGATCTAGGGTGCTTGAAATTAGATCTATGTTCTCAACAAGTCTCGACGTGCCCCACTTATTAAAAAATTATAAGCTGAGATTCCGTCTTAGCGATTACTTAGCTGCATTTATGTCCGCCCGGCAAAAATCTGCCGGGTGCGCCCGAGGGCAATCAAGGGAAAATACTGGTAGTAGTAGTGGTAGCGCAAAAAGAAGTGCTCTGGGAAACCCGTACCGGTAAACTCCGCCTCTTCCCAGCGTCCGTTCTCCAGTTGTGAGCCTATCAGATACTCGACGCCTCGCACAATAAACTGTTGCGCGTAGCTACCCGTGGCGTCTCCCGCTGCCAGTAGCCCGATGAGCGCCCACGCCGTCTGCGAGGCCGTGCTGACTCCCTTACCTTTGAGCGTCGGATCCTCGTAACTGCGGCAGGTTTCGCCCCAACCGCCATCGGGGTTCTGGACGCCGAGTAGCCAAGCTGCTCCTCGCTCGATGGCATCGCGGGCATGCTGGGGAGCCACCAGCGCCAGGGCCGAGAGCGCGCCGCTGGTGCCGTAGATGTAGTTGACGCCCCAGCGCCCGAACCAGCAGCCCTCAGGTTCTTGCTCGTCTAGCAAATAGTCGAGGGCACGATCGCAGCGCTCGCGGGCGATCCCCGGTTGTTGGGGATCGAGGTAGCCGATCATCTCCAGCACGCGTGCCGTCACGTCGGCAGTGTTGGGATCGATCGTGGCTTTAAGGTCGGAGTAGGGCAAAAGGTTAAGCCAATCGCTGTCGTTGTCGATGTCGAATGCTGCCCAGCCGCCTGCCCGACACTGCATGGTTGCAACCCATTGCGTGGCTCGCACGATCGCTTGGCGTTTGAGAGCTTCCTCGGGCAGGCGTAACTGCTCCAGCGCCATCACGACCACCGCCGTATCGTCTACATCGGGGTAAAACCGGTTGTCAAACTCGAATGCCCACCCGCCGGGTTCCCCCTGGGGGTTTTTAACCCTCCAGTCGCCGTAATCGAGAATTTGCCGCTCCAGCAACCAACGACCGGCAGCCACAAGTTCGGGCGCGTCTGATGCCATGCCCGAATCGACTAACGCACGCACCACCCAAGCCGTATCCCACACGGGGGAGATGCAGGGTTGCACGCGATACACTTCGTCGTCTTCCAACACGAAATTATCGATCGCCTGAAAACCGCGAACGACAATCGGATCGTCAACCGAGTAGTCGAGCGATCGCAGGGCCAGCATTGAGTTGAGCATCGCAGGAATGATTCCGCCCCAGTCGCCAGTGACTTCTTGGCGCTCTATTACCCAGCGCTCGGCGGCTTTGAGTCCTTCTTGGCGCAACGGCACGAGGTTCCAGTCTTCTGCGAGCTTAAAGGCATTGTCGAGCCAAACGAAGGCATCGCTCCAGTCATTGTTGCGCGGCAATTCGTACCGGACGTTTGCACTACCTTCGGCGAAGAGTTCGTCGAGTTTGACAGACGGTTCAACCGGATAAACAGGTTTTTTGTCGAATACGATTGCCAAGGGAACCGTGCTGCCACGCGCCCAGCTAGACATTTCGTAAATCGAAAAGGGAAAGGGCGGGTTGCAGAACACGATCCACGGTGGAATCGATGGCAATCCCCGCCAGTTGTAGCAGCCGACAAGCGCCAAGTGGAACTTCGTAAAGATCCGAGTTTTACTGATGCCGCCGCGTTCCAGAATAAACGTACGGGCTTTGACAAGTGCCGGATCGCCAGCAGGAACCCCGAGCAAGCGCAAACCCAAATAGGCTTCAACACTGGTGCTAAGACTGCCGCCGTCGCCATAAAACAATTCCCAACCGCCACTTTCGCGTTGTTGCTGGCGCAGATAAGCTTCAATTTTATGCAGGGGCCTTACCGTATCGGTTCCCCAAATTTTGTGCAAGAGGAGCACTTCGACGGTAATCGTGACATTAGATTCGAGTTCTGCCCACCAATAACCTTCAGGATATTGGTGGGAGAGTAAATAACGTTGACTTGCAGCCACGGCACGGTCGAGCCGGTCGAGCCCAACCTCAGAATGAAGTTGCATTCGCGATCGCGGGCGATTGGATAGTTGACATCTACCTGCCTGGTTGGGCAGATACTGTATTCTGCTCTCTAGTGGACAGGAATGGCAATAGTCGATGGCAATCGCAGGCGTGACGATCGTGGGGCTGGCATTAGCAAGTTGGCTGGTGCTGGTGGTAGTTTTGGGGCAATTTTGGCGGGCAGACCAGCGGCTAGAGGCAATCGTGTCGCCAACCTATCCGTCAGTGTGTGCGGTGGTGCCCGCGCGCAATGAAGCAGTCTTGCTGCCGACAACGCTGCGATCGCTGCTGTCCCAGGACTATGCCGGTTCGTTCCGTATTGTTTTGGTGGACGACCAGAGTACGGACGGCACGGGCACGATCGCGCAACAAACTGCCGAACAACTTCACTTTACGGAGCGGCTGGACGCGATTGCGTCGCAGCCCTTGCCCGCTGGGTGGACGGGTAAACTATGGGCGATGGAGCAGGGGCGGCGCTTTGTAGCCGAGCGCTATCCGGAGACCGAGTGGCTGTTGCTGACCGACGCGGACATTCAACACGATCCGCTCAATCTGCAGCAGTTAGTGGCTAAGGCAGTGGGCGATCGCCGCGATTTGGTCTCGCTGATGGTGCTGTTGCGCAGCGAGACGGCGTGGGAACGCTGGCTGATTCCGGCATTCGTGTACTTCTTCATGCAGCTCTATCCGTTTCGTTGGGCGAACGACCCGCAACGATCGCTGGCCGCGGCAGCCGGCGGCTGCATTTTGATCCGGTGCGCGGCACTAGAGGAAATCGGTGGGTTTGCGGCGGTGCGGACGGCGCTGATCGACGATTGCGCGCTAGCGGCAGCCGTGAAAGGCCGCGGCCGTCGGATTTGGTTGGGGCTTACGCAGCACACGATGAGCTTGCGGTCATATCCCTCGCTGGCGAGTATTTGGGATATGGTGGCACGCACGGCATACGCACAGTTGCGTTACTCCCCGCTACTGCTGGTCCTGACGGTGTTGGGCATGACATTGGTATATTTAGTGCCGCCGTTGGGGACGCTGTGGGGGGTCGCCCGCGGGGAATGGTTGGTGGCTGCACTGAGCGCGATCGCGTGGTTGCTGATGGCAGCCACGTACCTACCGACCCTGAAATTTTACGAGCGATCGCGGCTTTGGAGTTTGGGATTGCCCGCGATCGCCGCGCTTTATACGGCAATGACCGTGGATTCGGCGTGGCGGCATTGGCGCGGTCGAGGCGGACGTTGGAAAGGGCGTGCCTACGCCCAAGTGCCCTGACGGCAGGCGATCGGTGCGTTAGCATTCCGGCGATCGCGCCCTTAGAACTGCTGCTTCACCGGACTCGCAATGCAAGCCCACTGATGAGTGGACAATACCGCCAACGATCCGGCAAGATTACCCGCTTGGTTGATTCTAGACCGCGAGTCTAGTTCGTGGTGTCGGCGGGCGCGATCGAAGTCATGCGAACGCTCAAGCCGTTATCTGCTATGACGGCGGTGCATGTAACAGCGTCCGTCTTCGATCCCGCCCATACGATGGCAGCGCCTTCATTGTGCACTCGCATCGTCAGCTCGATCGCTCGGCCCTCAGTAATTCTGGGGAGAGAAGCCAAGCAATCAACCAAACGATCCATCGTATTGACGTTGTCATCAAAGACCAACAGGACGTGCGTATCATCCGCCCGCATCAAGTGCCTAGCTCCTGGTCTGGCATCACGACCCTTAAAAAGGAATTAGCAAAGTGAGATCGCGGCCGAGGCAACAGAGACGAGTGCAACCAGTTGAAGGAATATCATGCATATTGCTCCTGTAGCTCCCAAATTTCATTGGCTTGAACTACCTGCAAGCCCGCCGTCTGGAGCAGACTCGAGGATCGATTTTACACGAGTGAAACTCGATTGGTGAAAGCTGGGCGAACTACTCTCTAGCAGCGAAGAAAGAAGGTTTGCTCGCCGCCGGGAGACTTCTCGGGCATTGACTGCAATCCTTGCGCAGTTGGTGCAAGCGTTCGTTTGATGTGTTTCCTGACGTGCATGCAATAACGCCAGCATCCCCAAATGAAACTGGTGATACTCTGCAGACCAAAGTTGTGTTTGGGTCACGGTGCGCGCATCAGATGTCAAGCAGACTGAATTCTCGACCGTACTCCAAGTAGGTGGGGCATAACTAGAAGGTGATGCGACGGGCGATCGTGTCCGTCAGCTTATCCAAGACCTCCGAAACGGGCAGCGATCCGAGTTCGCCATGGGCACGCGTGCGGATGCTCAAATTGTTCGACTCCACTTCTTGCGCACCGACCACTGCCATCACGGGAATCTTTTCCTTCTCTGCGTTGCGAATCGACTTGCCCAAGCGCTCGCCGCTGGTATCCGCCTCGGCACGGATGCCGCGCGATCGCATCTGAATTGCAACCTGCTGCGCGTATTCCAAATGCGCGTCGCTGACCGGCAGCAACCGCACTTGCACGGGCGCGAGCCAGAGCGGGAAATCCCCGGCATATTCCTCAATGAGGATGCCGATCAGGCGCTCTAAGGATCCAAACGGCGCGCGGTGAATCATCACCGGACGCTGGCGCGAGCCATCTTCTGCCACGTAAGTTAAATCGAAGCGCTCTGGCAGGTTGTAATCGACCTGCACCGTCCCGAGCTGCCACTCGCGCTCCAGGGCATCGCGGAAGATGAAGTCTAGTTTTGGACCGTAAAAGGCAGCTTCGCCGATGCCCTCGAAATGTTCCATACCCATATGCTGGACAGCGCGGCGAATGGCATTCTCGGCCTTATTCCAGGCCTCTTCGGAGCCGATATATTTGTCGGAGTCCGGATCGCGGAAGCTCAAGCGCGCGCGGAAGTCCTTCAGCTGCAAACTCGTCAGCACCGACAGGATCAAGTCCACGACATTGAGAAACTCCGCGTCGAGCTGCTCCGGCGTCACGAATAAGTGCGAGTCGTCTACGGTGAAGCCGCGCACTCGCGTTAATCCGCCGAGTTCGCCCGACTGTTCGTATCGATACACCGTCCCGAACTCCGCTAACCGCAGCGGCAGATTCCGGTAAGACCGCAGCTCGTTCTTGTAAATCTGGATGTGGAACGGACAGTTCATCGGCTTGAGCACGAAGCCCAACTCCTCGGCAGCCGCTTCAGCCGACTCCGCCATCATCGGGAACATGTCTTCTTTGTACTTCTGCCAGTGTCCCGATGTTTTAAAGAGATCCACGCGCGCGATGTGTGGCGAAATCACCGGCAAGTAACCGCGCGCGACTTGCTCTTGCTTGAGGAAATCTTGCAGAAGGTCGCGCAAGATCGTGCCCTTCGGCGTCCACAGCGGCAGTCCCGGTCCGACCGGATCGGCAAACAGAAACAGTCCGAGTTCTTTCCCGAGCTTGCGATGGTCGCGACGTTGGGCTTCTTCCTTGCGGCGCTTGTATTCGGCTAACTGCTTGGGCGTTTCCCATGCCGTGCCGTAAATGCGTTGGAGCTGCTGCTTATTTTCGTCGCCGCGCCAGTACGCCCCGGCTACAGATTCGAGCGCGATCGCCTTGGGATTCAAATCAGCCGTTGATTCCAAGTGCGGTCCAGCACAGAGATCCCACCACTCGTCGCCGAGGTGATAAATCGAGATCGGATCGGTTTTGATATCTGCCAGAATCTCGAGCTTGTAGGGTTCCTGAATCTCGCGAATGCGGCGCTCGGCTTCTTCGCGGCTGACGACCTCGCGCACGACGGGCAACTTTTTCTTGACGATCTTGACCATCTCCTTTTGGATGGCCTTCAGATCCTTGTCTGCAAAAGATTCCGGGCTATCGAAGTCGTAATAGAAACCGGCTTCTGTCCACGGTCCGATCGTGACCTGCGCCTTGGGGAACAATCGCTGTACGGCCATTGCCAACACGTGCGATGCAGTATGGCGGATGCGCTTGAGCTGTTCGGACTCGCTCGTGCGGGGCAGGTGGATAGGTTCTGGAGACTGTTCGGCGCGCTCGGCACTCTGCTCGGCACTCTGCATGGCTTGCCCTGTCTGTCTGAGCTCGTTCGGATTCGGAAAATGCTTTGAAAGGGCGTTCGCGGTGATTCAGTGCATCCAAAAAAGTAATGCGAGGGCAGCGCAAACGCGATTTATTCTACCTTAGCAATCGCCCCCGAACCGATTCGAACGGGCAAACTGAGAAAAACAAACGCATACAGCTTTTCTGCGCCAGGACCGAATTCAGGCTTTAGCGAACTGGATTGCTGGAACCTAGCTCTTTGTTCACAGCCAGTCCAGATCGAGCCTCGCCGATCGCGAAAATCGTGCCGTGATTCCGAGTATGAGTTTGCCCTAGCGAACTGAGCCACTGAGTCTCATACAGGAGTCGCTCGTTAGTAAGAGGTCCGCTGCGAGCCGGGGAGCGATAATAATAAATGAATATAAAATTTGCAGATGCCTCCCAATACGCCCTAATAAGTGCGTCGTTTAAACATGCAGCCATCACCTCACTCAGACGACCATCGCGCGGTGCTCAAGGCAGTTTTGGGACCCCTCCTCGCAGACTTTCAGTATTGGTTTTCCCGCTCGCGCGACATGCTTGAAACGCGGGACCTGCCAATGTTGCAACCAGAGGAGCGCGATCGCTTGTTGGAGCGCCTCAAGCAAGCACAGCTGGAAGTAACGGCGGCGGAAGGGCTGTTTCGCGCGACCGACGGTGCGGTGGGGATCGACATGAACGCAGTGGCACCGTGGCACCAGCTCGTCACCGAATGCTGGCGAGTGTCGGCACTGAGCCGCCAATCGACGGGGATAACCGAGGCAGATCGAACGGACGAGTCTGCTGAAGCATGACCCCGTATCTTATTGGGAAATTGGCTCACCTCCCGCCAGATGTAACGTGAGGCAGCAGGAACAAGATGCTGTTTCCCATTGCACCCTAGCGAGCCTTACCATGTGTATGAGGATTTACAAAATATTTTGGGAGTTCGGGGAAATCACTCGGGCACCATCCAGCTTTCTGCGGCAGCTAGAGAACCTTGACCTGTAGCTCCTCACTTCCATTATCCTTGACAGTCATCGCGGCGCATCAGCGATCCGCCTTTAGAACCCGAAAGCGACTATGCTACACCTTCTTTACATCCTTGCATTTTCGATTATTGCTTTCCTTGCGGTCAGCAATCTCATCCGCAGCATGGTTAGTGTCAATAGCGAGCCCCAGATTTCAACTGCCCGCCGGCGCCCGCCTACCCCTGAACCCATTCACCCGGAGCTGCTGGACGAGCGGGGTCGCCCGATCGACGAGCCGCTACTCGTGATGCGATCGGTCAGTGTCGAGGATGCACGCGAGAAACTCGACGCGTTGTATGAGAACTCGCCTGGAGTTTCCCGCGACGATGACGACACCGATCGCGCGACCGCTCACTAGTTCTAGCTGTTCTCGACTCAATTTGACATTGCAATTTTTTAGAGCTCTGCAGGTTCGGCTTGATAACAAGCGAGAACTGCAGAGCTTAATATTCATGCGCTATCTGACCCTTCTTAAAGCGCTTTCTTAAACCTGTAAGGCTTGGCAAGCTGGGGGTGCTCGCATCCTCCCATCCACCGGAAAGGGGTCCGAGCCCTTCGCGGCATCGAACCCCTCTTAAACGAGTATTCCTAGCGATCGGGATGACTGGATTCGAACCAGCGACCCCTTCGTCCCGAACGAAGTGCGCTACCAAACTGCGCTACATCCCGCTTTGAACCTAACCAGGATAGCACGCATCCTCGACAATGCTGTTAGTCCCTGGTTGATAGCATACGGAAAGTCCAAACTCATCACCACAGATTGCGATAATCGATCGCCAAAATAGAAACGTGACAGTAAAACCAGACTGGCTGCGAGTTAAAGCTCCTCAGCAACAGCGCGTTGGTAGCGTCAAGGCAATCCTGCGCGACCTCGGTCTCAACACCGTGTGCGAAGAAGCCTCTTGCCCCAATATTGGTGAGTGCTTCCACAACGGAACGGCAACGTTTCTGATTATGGGTCCGGCCTGCACGCGCGCCTGTCCTTATTGCGACATCGATTTCGAGAAGCGCCCGCAAGCCCTCGATCCGCTGGAACCGCTGAACCTTGCCGAAGCTGTGTCGCGCCTGGGACTTGCCCACGTCGTGATCACGTCGGTCAATCGCGACGATTTGCACGATGGTGGAGCGGCTCAGTTTGTTCGCAGTATTGACGCAATTCGCAAAGTCTCGCCGCAGACGACAATCGAATTGTTAATCCCCGACCTCTGCGGGAACTGGGACGCATTGGCGGCGATTCTGCGCGCCGAGCCAGACGTACTCAACCACAATACCGAGACGGTCTCGCGTCTCTATCGCCGCGTGCGCCCGCAGGGAGATTACCGGCGATCGCTCGACCTGTTGCAAGCCGCGCGCCAGCTTGCACCGTGGGTTTACACCAAGTCCGGGATCATGGTCGGCTGGGACGAAACCGATGCCGAAGTCCGGCAGGTGATGCGCGACCTGCGGGCAGTCGATTGCGATATCCTGACCGTCGGACAATATTTGCAACCGACGCAAAAGCACCTGGGCGTTCGGCAATTCGTAACGCCCGAGCAATTTGCCACTTGGCAAGCTTACGGGGAAGAGATCGGCTTCCTACAGGTCGTATCCTCACCGCTGACGCGGAGTTCTTATCACGCCGAGCAGGTGCGATCGCTGATGGAGCGCTACCCGCGCGCGAAAGCATCGCGATCGCCGAATACGTGAGGCAAGGACATGAGAATCGTCTTTTTTGGGACGCCAGCATTTGCAGTTCCGACGCTGCAGCAGCTGTTGGCGCGATCGGAGTTCGAGGTTGTTGCAGCTGTTACGCAGCCGGACAAACGGCGCGGGCGCGGGAAACAGGTGATGCCGTCACCGGTCAAACAGCTTGCCGAAGAGCAGGGGATTCCCGTGTGGCAGCCGCGCCGCATTAAGAAGGACCAACCGACGCTCGAGCGGTTGCGTCAGGCGGCAGCCGATGCCTTTGTTGTCGTGGCTTACGGGCAGATTCTCTCCCAGGCAATCCTCGATATGCCGCGCTTGGGTTGCGTCAACGTTCACGGCTCGCTGCTACCGAAGTATCGCGGTGCGGCACCGATTCAATGGTGCTTGCACGCCGGCGAGACCGAGACCGGCATTGCGACAATGCTGATGGATGCAGGTATGGATACAGGTGCGGTATTGCTGAAAGCGAGCGTGCCGATCGCCTGGGGGGAAAATGCTTGGCAGTTGGGCGATCGCCTGGCGGATCTCGGGGCGACGCTGCTCGTTGAGACGCTCCTGAAGCTCGAGCGCGGCGACATCGAACCCCTGCCGCAAGATAGCAAATTAGCAACCTACGCGCCGCTCATCCAGAAAGCGGACTACGCCCTTGACTGGTCGCGAACGGCGATCGCGCTCCACAACCAAGTGCGCGCGTTCTATCCCAGCTGCACGGCAACCTACGCCGACAAACCGTTAAAAATACTCCAGACCGTGCCGTTGACCTCTGCCGCGAGCGCGAACGCAAACCTGCTGCCTAACATTGCGGCACTGCAAGCGATCGCATTCCCTGAAGGGGCACCGGGAGAAGTCGTCCATCTGGCAAAGCAACTCGGTCCTGTCGTGCGGACGGGCGGGGGCGTGCTTTTGCTGAGTAAAGTGCAGCCGAGCGGCAAGAAACCGCAATCCGGCTGGGATTTTGTCAACGGCACGCGCGTCCGAGTTGGCGAACGCCTTGGCGGCAGTCTTTAGTAACTCAACCGCCGTAATAAAATCGATGGGGCAGGCGTCAGCGCGCGAGCGGCAATGCTCCCAATGCCTTCAACCCAGAGTTCATAAGAGATTTCTGAATCACAAGACTTCCCTATGGGTAATGCTCGCCAACAAGCTATTTTCCGACGGTTGCGCCCACTCGATCGCGTCGCGCTTCTTACCATTGCCACCCTCGGCAGCGCGATCGTTTTATTGCTGGGCAGCCCGCTCGCCTGCGGTCGGAATTGTTCCTGGCTCAGCCGCCCGCGCGTGCGAGACTTCACCTGGGACGAGGGGCGCATCGGCCGCCAGGATCGGGCATTCATTCTGACTTTCGACCGCCCGATGGATCGCGAGAGCGTTGAAGACGGTCTGAAAATCGTGCCGCCATTACCGGGGAAGTTTAGTTGGTCGGGACGGCGGATGGCTTACACGCTGGCGGCGGCGGCACCCTACGGAACGACCTTCGAGCTAACACTAGACGGAGCCCGCGCCCGGGCAAGTGATGGCATGGGTAATGCCGTGCAAATGTACCGCAGTTCATTTCGGACGCGCGATCGCGCCTTTGCCTATATCGGCGTTCAGGGTGAAGAGCAAGGCCGGCTCGTGCTCTACAACTTGACACGACAAGAAAAGACTATCTTGACGCCGCTCGAACTAGTCGTGACCGATTTTAAGCCTTATCCCGAAGGCGATCGCATCCTGTTTGCTGCAACCTCACGTCGAGATTGGCGGCAGGGCTTATTTCTAGACGTGCAGCTTTACGACGTCACGACCGGTGCAAACCTGCCCGATGCAACAGCAGCTGCCGACAAACTCTCATCGGGAAAAACCGAGTTGGTGCTCGACCACCGCACCCATCGCATCCTGCAGTTCGACCTCGGACCGGACGGCGAAACGGTGGTGGTAAGGCGAGCAAACCGCAAGGATCCAGCCGACTTCGGGTTGTGGGTCCTGAGCGACAAGCAGCTGCGACCGCTGAACAATCCCCAGGGTGGAGATTTTACGATCGCCCCCGACGGACAGACGCTGGCCATGGCCCAAGGAGAAGGTATCGCATTGCTGCCGTTGGATCCGGACGGACAGACGCTGGATTTCCTGCCGGCATACGGACTGGTGCTGGATTTTGCGCCCGACGGGACGGCTGCGGCTATGGTGAACTTCAACACCGATGCGCCCGAGCTGAAATACGTGCGCTCGCTGCATCTAGTAACCAACCAGGGAACGCAACAGAAACTTCTGGAAACTGATGGCACGATCCGCTCCTGCCAATTCGCTCCGACAGTTGAGGACTTGTATTGCTTGCTGACGCGCTTGGAAACCGACGAGACTCAGAATTTAGTGGAGATTCCATACCTGTTGGCAATCGACTTAGCAACAGCTGAGCGAGTGCCGCTCCTGGGGTGGCCGGGACCGCAGCCGAATATTCACTTCGACCTCGCACCGGATGGCCTGGGGTTGCTGTTCGATCAGATCGAAACAGTTGCCCAACCCCTCAGCCCCGATGCCCCACGCGCCGACTCGGGTGAAGCGATCGCCGGCAGCCGCTTGTGGTTGCTGTTGCCATCAACTGTATCGGATACCGACGCACCCGAATTTGAGGAACTTCCCCTCTTGGGCTACCGCCCGCAGTGGTTGCCGTAGACTTACTGCTGCGTCAAGCAAGACCTCAGGAGTTGTTGCCCTCTAGCCTGGATTATTCACGAAGATTTTGAAGTAGCCTCAAACCCTTGCTCTGACTAGGCTCCAATCTACGTGTATAGAAACGCACTGTCATTGAGCGAAAAAGTCTGCAAGCCTTGAACGGCTATAGGTTTAGGGTCTCCGCATAAGAGTTCATGAATAATCCAGGCTAGACCCCTATCAGAACGGGCGCTCGGAGTTAGCCTAGTTTGAGAGCTTGACACAGCATTCGGATAAGACCTCTCACCCCGCTTCAGTTAGGTAAGGGGGAGCAAAAAAGTCGCTCTGTTCTTCCTGTGTTTTCAGAATAATTTACGAGCTCGCTCAAACGAAGATCTGTCGTTACTTTTTAGTACTAGCCAAATTTGATTTTGCCATCAAGATAATGCCGATCCCGATGTTGACGTGCCGGTATTGCGATCGCGGGCAATTATGCCGGCCCGGCATCAAGCATTTAGGATTTCAGTTAGGGGAATCTGACTGCGCTGGCGTGCGAGTTCGGCACTCCGGCGCTGAGCGTTGTAGAACTCTTGGTAGTAGTACTGAGAGCGATCGGCATCGGCGACGGGATCGAGCTGCTGCCATTGCTCCAGGCAATAGCGCTTGCGTTTCTCGCAAGTAACTTGCTCGAGAGCGGCAATCGCGGCACGGACGGATACGCTGGCGCGGTCGAGGTCGCGAGCTTTCGCTTCATCTAGCTGTAACAAGGAGGCTGTTGGTGCGAGAGCACGATCGCTGGCCAGACGGTCTTGCAAACGGGCAAGCAAGCGGTTACCGAAGTCGCTGCAGAGAGTTGGGTCGGCGGTTTCGAGGTCGCAGATGTGCTGCCACAGGGTACGATGCGGCGCGAGAGAGAAGAACAGCTCCTCGCGCTCGAGGCGACCGGCAATATCCGTGCGGCGATCGGGACAGTGCAGATAAATTGCCAATAGCAACGCTTCGGCACGGGCGAGTAGCTCGCCAGTGCTAGCGGCCTCGGGTGCCGTCGCAGAGCCGACAGGACGGCCGTTGCGGCGCGGGAGGCGCTCGATTTGAGCGAGTAGGCTCTTACTGTAAAGGTCGATTGTGCGGGCATCGCCTTGGCTGAGGCGATCGGCACAGGTGCGGAGATAGTGGGCCCGCTGGGTGGCGTCGTCGAGGCGGGCGAGAAGTTGCACCATGCCTTTTGCAACTTGCTGGTATTGGTCGGCATGCTTGAGGTCGCGATTGTCAACCAAACAGTCGATCTGCCAGTCCAACCACAGCGGCGCAGAGTCTAATAAATCGCGATATTGCTGGGCCGGGTTGCGTCGCGTCGCGTCGGATCGAACGCGCAAGAATTCATCTGCGTCTTTCCCATCGGGAAGATTTAACACGCGTAGTTGTACGTGCCCCGAGTAAACCAATGCTTCCACGTCGGTAATCGCCCGCTGAGTGGCTTTGATCCCGGCTGCGTCAGCATCGAAGTTGAGTACAACCTGCTTGGATTCGGTGAAGCGCAGCACTTGGCGCAGCTGCCGGTCCGTGAAAGCGGTGCCCAGGGCAGCAACGGTGTTAGCGATCCCGGCAGCGTGAAGGGCGATCGCGTCGAAGTAACCCTCCACGACGATCGCGCAGTCCTGTTTGGCAATCGCACTGCGGGCCTTGTCGAGAGCGAAGAGCGTGTTGCTTTTATCGAAGAGGGGTGTTTCGGGAGAGTTGAGGTATTTCGGCTCGTCGTCGGGAGTAAGTGCGCGGGACCCGAAGCCGATGGTGCGGCCTTGAGCATCGGCAATCGGAATGGCAATGCGGTTGCGGAAGCGATCGATATAGCCGCTGCCGGATTTGCGCGGCTGGATCAGTCCGACTTGCTCGACAAGGGCTTCTGGGTAGCGTTTGTGCTCGACCAGGTAGCGATGCAGCGTGTCCCAGCCGGCCGGCGCGTACCCGAGTTGGAACGTCTGGAGCGTGGAGTCGCTTAAACCGCGCCGTTCGATGAGATAGTCTCGAGCGGCGCGACCTTGCGGTTGATGAAGGGCGTGTTGGTAGAAGTTGGCGGCGACGGCGAGGATTTCATGCAGTTGCTCGCGCAGGGTAAGCTGGCGCTGAAGTTCGCGGTGGCGCTCGGGCTCGAGGGTTTTGATCGGGACGCTATAGCGCTTGGCCAGGTCGAGGACAACATCGGCGAAGGATTGCTGTCCGGTTTCCATCAGAAACTTGAATACGTTACCCCCCGCACCGCACCCGAAGCAGTAGTAAAGCTGTTTGCTCGGGCTCACGCTAAAGCTCGGGGTTTTCTCGTCGTGGAACGGGCACAACCCCAGGTAGTCGCGCCCGCGCTTGCGGAGCGCAACGCGATCGCTGATGACATCGACGATGTCGGACTGCTCGCGGACGGCTTCAATGGTGTCGGGGTGCAAGCGCGGGATCTCGGCAGCCATAGCGTCTCTCGATCGCGACAGGCACTTATTCTAGCGTCAACTTGCCCGAACGCGATCGCCCACTAAGCCTAGCAACATTTGCAGAGGTCGCCTGCAGCGGTCGCCTCTAGGAGCAGCTATAGAAATCCATTCCCTGCGAGCATACCAGGGGCACCGTTGACGATAAATTACACTGCGATGGCTAGGAAAAAGAACCCCACCCGGGATTCCTTTAATCGCAAAAACTCTATTTTGGCCTAGCACTTCTAATTGTGGCTGCCCCAGTGTCAAGTACAGGTAAGGAATCAGACTGATACCTTCTATCACGAGCAGATGTTAGTTGTCACACTAAATCTAAGAATAAAAGTACTCTGAGACTCTTTTCGTATTTCGTAGGAAATTTCTGTGTCCCCAGACACATCTCTGCCCTCAACAGTCGCAGCCATAGGGCCAGTACTATTAACCATGCGACGTTTGAAGGGCGACTGGCGCTGCGAATACGGCTTATCAGGTGCTACAATTTGTGATTAGTCTAAATTGTTGCTGTACGTACGATTCTGCCTGCACCAAAATTTATGATCAAGTTGCGCCTGAAACGACTGGGAAAGAAGCGAGAGACTTACTATCGCATCGTGGCGATAGACAGCCGTACGCGCCGCGACGGCCGGCCGATTGAGGAACTGGGCATTTATAACCCTCGTACGGGCGAGACGCGCCTAAACGTTCCGGCCATTGTCAAGCGACTTCGGGACGGAGCCGAGCCAACCGAGACAGTTGGCAGCATCCTGAAGAAAGCCCAAGTGTCCAAGGCATCTCCGATACCCGAGTCAGTTTGATGCCCGATCCGACCCCATCAATCAAACCTGTAGCCACAAAACCCGATTACGCCAACCTGCTGAGGTTTTTGATCTTGCCGCTCCTCGACACGCCCGACGCACTGCGCGTCGATTGTGAGGCTTACGGTCAAAGCCAGCGAGTTTGGGTCAGGGTCGCCTTCGAGCAGTCCGAAAAGGGACGCGTTTTCGGTCGCGGCGGGCGCAACATCCAGGCAATTCGTTCGGTGCTCGGTGCGGCCGCGCGCGCGGCGAATCAGTCCGTACATCTCGATATCTACGGTTCCGGGGGCGATCGCTCTTACGGCAACGGGGATGGTGGCGGTCGACGCGGCGGCGGTCGCGGACGGCGTCCCCGGCGACCCACAGTCGGGTCCTAACGTCCTAGCTAGATCGCGGTTGCGGGCAATCGCGTCCTTCTGGGCAGTTACGCAGCACAACGGCGCAGATCTTGCATGGCAGAGGCGTCAGAAACAATCGAACTCCCGAGCAGCGACAGCGCGATCGCGCTGTCCGGTCCGCGCGAAGAGAACTTGCGGGCATTGGCAGAACGCACGGGCGCGAAGCTAGTGATGCGCGGTCAGGAGCTGTCGATCTCCGGCCTGCCGCAGCACGTGGAACGCTGCGCCCAACTCGTGCGCTCGCTGGAGCCCTATTGGTGTGAAGGCAAGGCCATTACTGGCGTCGAACTGAAGACGGCGCTGCAAGCCCAAGCGACCGGACGCATGGACGACTGGCGCGAGTTGCAGCAAGACGTACTGATGCGCACCCGACGGAGCGATCCGATTCGGGCAAAGACATTTCACCAGCGGCAGTACGTGCGGGCTATTCAGTCCCACGACATCACGTTTTGTATTGGACCGGCCGGCACGGGCAAAACATACCTCGCTGCTGTACTGGCAGTAAAAGCGCTGCTGGCCGGCGAGTGCGAGCGGTTGATCTTGACGCGGCCGGCTGTGGAAGCGGGCGAGAAGTTGGGCTTTTTGCCCGGCGACCTGCAGCAGAAGGTCAATCCGTTTCTGCGGCCGCTGTACGACGCGCTTTACGAGCTGATCGAGAGCGATCGCATTCCGGATCTAATGGCTCGAGGCACGATCGAAGTTGCGCCGCTGGGTTACATGCGCGGGCGCACGTTAAGCAATGCTTTTGTCATTGTGGACGAGGCGCAAAACACCACGCCGGCCCAAATCAAGATGGTCCTGACGCGCTTGGGCTTCGGTTCCCGTATGGTCGTCACAGGGGACGTGACGCAAACAGACTTACCAACCCATCAAGAATCTGGCTTAGCCGTAGCGCTAAAGATTCTAAAATCTGTGGATGGGATCGCCGTCTGTCGGCTGACACAGGCAGATGTGATTCGGCATCCCCTCGTACAGCGCATCGTGGCCGCATACGAACGCCACGAGCAACGTTAGATCGGTGTTATGGCTTGCTCGGACGCTAGCAAGATGGCAGCGTTCGATGTCGCTAAGCTAGAAGTTGGCAACGACGGGCAGTCGCCCCGTCGACGATCTGTATTTATCGGGCATGCTGGAGAGCGAGTTGTGGCGTTGCGAGTAGGATTGTTGGGTTTGGGAACGGTTGGCAGCGGAACGGCGGCGATATTGCTCGACCCGAGCCAACGCCACCCGCTCGTCCGGGAGCTAGTCATCGCGCGCGCGGGCGTGCGATCGCTGGAGAAGCAGCGCTCCATCTCCCTCCCGGCGGAGCTGCTGACCACCGATCTCGATGCGATTGTCTCGGACCCGAATGTCGATATTGTCGTGGAGGTTTTGGGCGGGCTCGAACCAGCGCGATCGCTCATCCTCAAGGCGATTGCCCACGGCAAACACGTGGTGACCGCCAATAAGGCGGCGATCGCGCGGTATGGCGATGAAATCTTTGCCGCCGCCCGGGCGGCAGGCGTCTACGTGGCGATCGAAGCAGCTGTGGGCGGCGGGATTCCCACGATCCAACCGCTGAAGCACGCCCTGAGCGTCAATCGGATTCGGCGGGTGCTGGGAATCGTCAACGGCACGACGAATTACATCCTCACGCGCATGGCAACGGAAGGAGCGGACTTTGCCGAAGTGCTCGCGGACGCTCAGCGTTTGGGCTACGCAGAAGCAGACCCCACTGCCGATGTGGATGGGTTGGATGCGGCGGACAAAATCGCCATTCTGGCCGCGATCGCCTTCAGCGATCGGGTGAAGCTAGACGATATTCACTGCGAGGGAATCCGGCAGATCGGAGCGACGGACATCGGCTACGCCGAGCGGTTGGGATTCGCGATCAAATTGCTGGCGATCGCGCAGCGGGAAGCAGGCAATACTAACGACGACGCGTTGCAGGTGCGAGTCCACCCGACGTTGGTGCCGCGGGAACACCCGCTCGCTAGCATCAACGGTGTCAACAATGCAATTTTCATCGAAGGCGACCCGATCGGCGAGGTGATGCTGTTCGGTCCGGGTGCGGGTGCGGGTCCGACTGCCAGTGCGGTCGTTGCGGACTTAGTGAGTTTGGTGGCGTTGATGAAGACGCAACCCCAGGGAACCGACTTACACGGTCTGATGAGCTATATGCGACAGGCCGATTGCCGGATCGTGCCGATAACGGAGCTAGTCACGCGGTTTTATGCCCGCATCGACTGCATCGATCGCCCGGGGGTCATCGGATATTTGGGCACGACCTTTGGCAAACACGATGTGAGCTTAGAGTCGATCGTGCAGACGGACCGCCGGGAGGGTTTGGCCGAGATCGTCGTGGTCACGCACGACGTGCGCGAAGGCAACTTCCGCGACGCGCTCGCGGAGCTGGCGTCGGGGGCAATCGAGCAGATTGCGATTCCGAGCGTATTGCGAGTGCTTTGAATCGATCGCTTTAAGTCGGATGCATTGAATAGTTTGCTTTGAATCGGGTAGTGAGGTGCTGCAAGCCGAGTGATTCGGTTTAACAGGAGACCCTGGCGGCGGCCGCTCCTCGGTAAGGTTAATTTTTCAGGGAAAATCCTGCGGTCGAGCAAATTATCGTGCGATCCTGACAGGGTGCATACGTGCCGGAGTTACTGATGGAATGGAATCCCACAGACGTCGAAGATAAGCTGCACCTGCAGTTCAAATCTGAGGAAATGTTGCGACTGGCGCTGACGGACCTTTCCTACGCCGAACAGGCGAACGAACCGGAAACGAACAACATTCGCCTCGAGTATCTGGGACGGTCGGTGCTGGAGTTGGCGATCGCGGATTATCTCTACCGATTTTGTCCGTACCTGGAAACGGGGAAATGCGCGCGATTGGTGGAAAAGCTGGCGGGGAGCGATCGGCTGACGAGCTTGTGGTTCCATCTGGACCTAGGCAATACCTACCCGTTTCTGGCTGCCTCGGAGTCGCGGCCGCTGTTGCGCAAGCAGGCGCAAAACCCGTTTGAGAAAACCCTTCGAGCCGTGGTAGGGGCCATTCATCGCGATCGCGGCTACGTGCAAGCGCGCAATTGGCTGCAGAAACACCTCATTGCGCCGTTACTAGAGAAACACCTCAAGAAGATTACCGAGCGCAAAGAGCCGGAGAAACAATTGCGGTGGCTGGGAGATCTGTTGCTGCCGGCAATTCTGGATGACCACTTGTTTGAGATGCTGCCAGAGGTCGATGTGGACCTGTTGTGCGCGCTGCGCCGGGCGCTAACGACAAACGCGTTTCAGACCACCTGGGCGCAGCATTTAACGGATGCCGATCGCGAGCGATTGCTGAATCCGCGGGGCACGAAGCCGGTACAAATGCTGCTGGCACAAGCGTTTTTGGATTACTCGTCCGAGAACGAGAAACTAGCGTTTCGGCAAGCGCGGGACTGGTTTGTAGAGCGCTTCCTCGATAAGGAAGCAATTTTGCGAGAGGCGATCGTGCGGCTACAGGCACGTGGAGTGCCGCAGAAGTGGCTCGTCCACAACGTTCTCGGCTACTCCAGCAAGGACTACCACGACGGCCGCGATCGTCTCCAGGAAATTCTCACGGGTAAATCGGCGAAGCAGAACGCGGAAGAGAAGCAAGGCGAAGAAGAGTAAGCAACAGCAATACCCTAGCCACAATACCCGAGCCACCGACGTGCCCGGCCGAGCGAGCTGCACGTTAAACGCGACTCGGCCGAGAGGCGATCGCGCGTCAGTCGGCGTCAGGTTCGTAAGTCGATGCGACGAAGAGTTCCCCGAGCTGCTTTTCGTCTACCGCATTTGGCGCTTCGGTGAGCAAGCAGGCCGCCTGCTGCGTCTTCGGGAAGGCAATCACGTCGCGGATGGATTCCTCGCCCGCAATCAACATGGCAAGGCGGTCCAAGCCGTAGGCAATGCCGCCGTGGGGCGGCGTGCCGTACTCGAACGCGTCGAGCAAGAACCCGAATTTGGCGTAGGCTTCTTCCTGCGCTAGCCCGATTGCCTCAAATACTCGCTCTTGAATCTCTCGCTGATAAATCCGCAAGCTGCCGCCGCCAATTTCGACGCCGTTTAACACCAAGTCGAAAGCGCGAGCGCGGGCAGTCTTCAAATCGTCGAGATCGTCGGGATTCGGCGCGGTGAAGGGGTGGTGCAGCGCTTCGAGACGCTTTTCGTCAGCATTCCATTCGAACATCGGAAAATCCGTGACCCACAGCAGGTTGAGTTGCTCCGGGTCGATGAGTCCTAACTCTGCGCCGACAACTTGACGCAGGCGATCGAGCGACTTGTTAACGATCGTCGACTCGCCGGCCCCAAACAGCAGCAGATGTCCCGGTTCGGCACCCGTCCGCGCTAAGAGCTCTTGCTTTTGTTCGTCGGTGAGATTGTCTTCGATCGCGCCGATGGTGTCGATGTTGCCGCCGTCGCGAACGCGGATAAAAGCGATGCCCTTGGCACCGGCAGTCGTTGCCTCTTTGAACAGATCGCCACCCGGTTTGATGCGAACGTTGGAAATCGCGTCGTTCCCGCCCGGAATCGGCAGCACCTTCACCAAGCCGCCGCTCTTCACCGCGCCGGAAAACACCTTAAACCCCGAGTCCTTGACGATGTCCGAGACGTCAACTAGCTCCAGCCCGAAGCGCGTGTCCGGTCGATCGCAACCGTAGCGCGCCATGGCGTCGGCATAGGTCAGGCGCGGGAACGGCTGCGGCAACTCGACCCCTTTGACCGTACGGAAAATGTGGCAGATCAACGCTTCGCTCAGGGTCAGAATTCCCTCTTGGGACATGAAACTCATTTCCATGTCCAATTGCGTGAACTCCGGCTGGCGATCGGCGCGCAGGTCTTCATCGCGGAAGCAGCGAGCAATTTGGTAATAGCGATCGAAGCCCGCCACCATCAGCAGCTGTTTGAACAACTGTGGCGATTGCGGCAGCGCGAACCATTCTCCAGGATTCACGCGCGATGGCACCAAATAGTCGCGCGCGCCTTCGGGGGTCGATCGCGTCAGTATTGGTGTTTCGACCTCGACGAACTGATGCTCGTCTTCTAGATAGCGGCGAATGGCTTTGACGATCGCATGACGCAAGCGGAGATTGCGATTGAGGCGATCGCGTCGCAAATCCAAGTAGCGATACTTCAGGCGCAGGTTTTCGCGGACGGTCTCGGTTTCCGTCGTCGATATCGGAAACGGCAGCTGCTTGCCAACGCCATTCAGCACCTCGATGCGATCGGCGTAAATCTCCACCTCGCCGGTTGGCAGCTTCGGATTGAGCGACTCGTCCGGACGGCGGCTAACGCGCCCTGTCACCCGTACGACGTATTCCCCGCGCACTGCCTCGGCTTGCACGTACGAGTCCGGCGTGCGCTCGGGATCGCTGACGACTTGCACTACCCCTGCGCGATCGCGCAAATCCAGGAACACCACGCCGCCGTGGTCGCGACGGCGATCGACCCACCCGCACAGGGTCGCTGTCGTACCGACGTGCTTGGCGCGCACGTCGCCACAATAATGCGTCCGCATCGACTCGCCCATCGTTATCAGTCGCCCACCCTATCTCAAAGGACTCGACCATTATGCGGTATTTCCCGGTCCCCGGACGGGGGCAACCGCGCGGGCCCAGCTAGCAGCCCGCGCCCGTGGTGACACATAACCGCGAACGCCAGCAGTTGCCCCGATACTCGTCGATAGGCTCCCGACAATTGCCAAATTGTTACAAGTTCCGCTAGAGGGATACGGGAACGGCTGCTCCCTGTTAAGCTTTGTTAAGAAATTACATTCGATGAGGACTTTAAAATATGCCTTACGTAGAAGAAGACGGCGGTCGCTTAAATAATTACGCCATCACTCCTAAAATCTACAGGGCCGACCCGCCGACGGCCAGCCAGAAGCGCAACTACATCATCTTGGGTGCTCTTTCGACAGTTTTGCTGGCGGGTTTAATGTTTGTCGCTGTGGTTGCGTCCAACTCCGTTGCCTAGACTCCAGCTAGAGCCAGTCGCCTCGCGCAGCGCGCGGGGCTATTTTTGGGTTTTATGTAGTTTGGTTCGGGGCCGTACATCACGGGCCGAGGTCCGCCGGGTGAGACAATGAGCGAAGGGTGCGCGAGGTTTTCGAGGCGTTTTTGATGACTAGGCTAGCTCTAGCTTTCGCGATCGCGTTGCTGTACCTGGGTTCGGTCGGCTGCAGCACCGGCGTCAGCGGTTTGCAGGCTTATGTGAACGCGACGAGGGGCTATGAGTTCCGCTATCCGAACGGGTGGGTAGAAGTGACTGTTGATAGCGGCTCGAGCGAGATCGACTTGGTCTTGCGCGATTTTGTTGAACGGACCGAAAATCTCAGCGTCGCGATCGGCGATGTGGCACCGGGCAAGACGTTGGCAGCGCTGGGTTCGCCGTCCGAGGTCGGCTATCGCTTGCTGAAGAACGCGATCGCACCAGCGGGTGCAGACCGTAAAGCCGATCTCGTCGGGGCCGAGTTGGGGAACGTCGGCACTCAAACCTACTATCGACTGGAATACGCGGTCACCTTGCCGAGCGGGCAGCAGCGCCACAATTTGGCTAGCGTGGCGGTCAGCCACGACAAACTATTCACCTTCAACGTGTCCGTTCCGGAACGACGGTGGCAACGCCTTAGTGCCGTGTACGAGGCTATGGTCGATTCGTTCCGCGTGTATTGACGTTCGCTTCCGAGGGATTAGCTATATGGGAGTTCGCGCGAGTGCCCGCCGCATTCCACAATTGGTACTCGCATCGGCATCGCCCGCGCGCCGCCGCCTGTTAGATGCTGCCGGCTTCCGCCCGGAAGTATGCCGCAGCCACTTCGACGAGTCGCAGGTGCAGCTCGACGATCCTGAGGCGCTCGTGTGCGAGCTCGCCACTTGTAAGGCCCGCGTTGTTGCCCAGCAGTTTAGCGATCGCCTCATTCTCGGTTGCGATTCGGTTTTGGTCTTCGAGGGCGAGGTTCACGGGAAGCCACCGACGCCAGCGGCAGCGATCGCTCGCTGGCAGCGCATGCGCGGCCGGTGGGGTACCTTGTTGACCGGTCACGCCGCCATCGACCAACTGCAGGGCGGACGCGAAATCGTCCGCTGCGGCAGCACGCAGGTACACTTCGCCTGGGCGAGCGATCGCGCGATCGCGGATTACGTTACCAGCGGCGAACCGCTTCAGTGCGCTGGCGCATTCGCCCTCGAAGGACGCGGGGGGTTGTTCGTCGAAGCGATTGAAGGCTGCCATACCAACGTCATCGGCTTGAGCTTGCCGCTCCTGCGGGAGTTGCTGCAATCCCTCGGGTACGAACCCAGCGATTTCTGGGCAGATTCTTAAGCAGGGAGAAATCATTCCACACCGCACCCGAACTTCCTCGCAAGGATAAGTGTTGCACTCCCTGCGCCGAACGCATCTACTCGTTCGACGCGTTGGATGGCGCGCTTCCAACAACTCAAACTGCAATTATTTGGGATTGTTGACCCTCTATCCTACGTAGTCTTGGGACCGTCGGGCTGCGATCGCGCGCGGGGATCCCGACGGCAACCACAAGCAATCAAAGCCCCAAAGGAAAATGAGCAATCGCCCTAAAAACAGGGTTGTTGTGTCCTGGCTGGTTACAATAGCGTCTAAACTTTACAAGGTTCAGTTCCTTTCTGTATGAAGGCATGCTGCGCGCGCGTGGACCGCTAATTGCAAACAACCGCCCGGACTGGCGTTCGGTTGCGAGCAGCCCCGAACGGGTACAATCAAACTCACCAACTGACGAGCAGGAGAAGCAGCATGAGAATCATCATCCTCGGCGGAGATGGGTTCTGCGGCTGGCCGACGGCTTTGCATCTGTCCGACCAGGGGCACGACATTGCCATTGTCGATAACTTGTCGCGGCGCAACATCGACAACGAACTCGAAACCGACTCGCTGACGCCGATTCAGCCAATGTCCGTTCGCCTCAAAACCTGGCAGGAAATCTCTGGCAAGACCATCTCGTTCTATCGCCTAAATATTGCACGCGAATACGATCGCTTGCTCGCGTTGTTTCGTACCTACCGTCCCGACGTGGTCGTGCATTTTGCCGAGCAGCGGGCCGCTCCGTACTCGATGAAGTCCAGCACTCACAAACGCTACACCGTCGACAACAACCTCAACGCCACCAACAACACTTTGTGCGCGATCGTCGAGTCGGGTCTGGACGTGCATCTGGTGCACTTGGGCACGATGGGCGTTTATGGTTACGGCACGGCTGGGATGAAGATTCCCGAGGGCTATCTGGACATTCAGGTGGTCACTGACGACGGGCGCACGATCGAGAAGCAGATCCTGCACCCCGCCGATCCGGGCAGCATTTACCACATGACCAAGACCCAGGATCAACTTTTTTTCTATTATTACAACAAGAACGATTGCGTCCGCATCACCGACCTACACCAGGGCGTGGTTTGGGGAACGAATACCCGACAGTCCCAGCGCGACGAACGCCTCATCAATCGGTTTGACTACGACGGCGACTACGGTACGGTTCTCAACCGCTTCTTGATGCAAGCTGCCATCGGTCACCCGCTGACGGTCCACGGCACCGGCGGTCAGACGCGCGCGTTCATCCATATCCAAGACACGGTGCGCTGCATCGAGCTGGCCATCGACAATCCGCCGGCAGCAGGCGATCGCGTCAAAATCCTCAACCAGGTGACCGAGACCCACCGCGTCCGCGATCTAGCGCGGATCGTCTCAAATCTGACAGGAGCGGAGATCCAGCACCTGGAAAACCCACGCAACGAAGCGAAGGAAAACGAACTCTTTGTGGAGAACCAGTGCTTCCTGGACATGGGACTGCAGCCGACCAAACTGGAACGCGGGTTGATGCAAGAGGTCGTTGAGATCGCGAGCAAGTATACCGATCGCTGCGATCGCTCCAAGATCCTGTGCACGTCAAAGTGGCGTCAGGTGCATCCCGAGCAGCTGGCACGCGTCTAGGGGAGGGTCTCGATGGCAACGCGGTAACCGCGCACGGGGGAAGGAAACGCCCGCTGCGCGGTAGGGTTGTGGGCACTAGTCGGCAGGACTCTCATGTTGACGGGGGTACACTCGTTTCCTAGGGGTGGTTGCACCTGGATCGCTACAAACTTTTGCCAGGCATAGAACCCAGTCGCGGGATCTGCAACGCGGTGCCCTGGAGTTGGTATTACACTTCAGCTCAATCGACTTTTACCTTGACGAAATCCTGAAGCCATCGCTCGAAAACCTGCAAGGCGCAGGCAATTCTATCCCTGGAAATGCGCTTTAGCAGCAGGCGGTCGACGAGTGAGCGGGTATCGACATCAGTGGTCTTGTGGGTTGGGTTCTCGACAAACAGGCAGTCACACTGTTTACAGAGAAAGTTTTGTTTGCCCGTGTGAATACAATCTTCCTTGACCG
This sequence comes from Rubidibacter lacunae KORDI 51-2, assembly GCF_000473895.1. Taxonomy (NCBI): domain Bacteria; kingdom Bacillati; phylum Cyanobacteriota; class Cyanophyceae; order Chroococcales; family Aphanothecaceae; genus Rubidibacter; species Rubidibacter lacunae. Next base: position 127,461 of record NZ_ASSJ01000041.1, read on the forward strand.
TGTGTCGATCTTGGCAGGTAGGACCCTGAGACATGGAGAGAAGGGGAAGGCTTCAGGGACACCCCAGAAAATTTATCATTACTGCTTGACAATTTATCATTACTGCTTAGGTTCTACCGAAATTTGAAATAATTTGAATGTAGATCGACAAAATCTTTTTAGCCGTTCTCGATCGCAAGGAGTAGGAATTTCTCTACCGCTGAAGCCCCACTCACCTACTGTAGAAAATCGCCATTTTTGACCCCGACCATCGAAGCTAGTTATCTCGATCCCAACCATCCGCGCAGTACCGTTCGGCAATTTTCCTGAAAACCGAATCTCTACGAGGACGCAGCGACTCTGGCAATCTGGTTTGCACCTCGGAAAATAAAAACTCAGGTCGATAGAGTTTGGATCGATACTACTTTGCGTATCGGGATCTCGAAGCCAGGGGGCAAAATCCACTCCAGCATCAGGAAATTCGTGCTTAAACGTGAGAGCGGTCTGGGCAATCTTACAAGCTAAATCTGGCGTATAGGCTTGTTCTGCTGCGTTCATGATTTTCTTTATTTACGCGAGGGTAAATTTAATGCCCCGACAAAATTTGGGATATTCGATCTCGAGCCCCAGCCCGGACGAGCTTGCGACCGGAAAAATGTTCGGTCGACCGCGATCGCCTAGGGAGCAAGCCCTCAACAGCGTCCGACAATAGCTCGGCATGCACCATATCCCACTCGCAGTAGCGATCGCAGCTTGCTGAATACTCTGACTTAAGCGTTGCCGTGCAATGTAGTTGTTGAGATATTATCTCAATTAGGCTATGATGCGGTCAGCGATAATTGAGAATTCGCGAGTTTGATGGGTAAAGTCGCTAAAACCCAGACCTTAGGCGTATAGGAGCGGCAACGGCTTGGGAGCTGGCTCGCTGGCACCTGTCGCCAAGCTATCCCGAGGGATGGTAGCTCTCTCCTCTGTTTGTCGTGTTCTATAGAGGACGACTGAGGGGACTGTTGTTTCCAGAAGCATTGCGCTAAAGGGGGTCTAGCGTCCGGTCCTTGTCAGAGCTCGTGTTGATATTTTGTCTCATTTGCGTAAAGTGAAGCCTGGAGGTTGGCATGGGAGCATACGCTCAAGAACTCAGAGCGACAGCGAAAGCGATGGTCGCTCGAGGCAAAGGCATCATGGCTATGGATGAGAGCAACGGCACCTGCAACAAGCGGTTTGCCGCTCTCGGTATCCCTACTACGGAAGAGTACCGGCAAGTCTACCGTCAGTTGATCCTGACAGCACCCAACTTGTCGAATTACATCAGCGGTCCCATTTTGTACGATGAGACGATCCGTCAGTCAACGACAGATGGAACGCCGTTCGTACAGTTCATCCAGGATGCCGGCATGATTCCCGGAATCAAGGTGGACACTGGCGCTAAAGATATGGCGGGTCATCCGGGTGAAAAAGTCACGGAAGGGCTGGACAACTTACGCGATCGCATCGCCGAATACTATGCGATGGGCGCGCGATTTGCGAAGTGGCGGGCAGTGATTACAATCGACACGGCTGGGGATCTTCCCAGTTGGGGCTGCATTGAGGCAAATGCCCACGGTTTGGCTCGCTATGCCGCACTTTGCCAGGAAGGTGGCTTGGTGCCGATTGTCGAACCGGAAGTTCTGATTGATGGAGACCATACCATCGAACGCTGTCTAGAAGTTACAGACCGCACCTTGGCAGAGGTTTTTGTCCAGCTCCGGAACCAGCGTGTTGAATTCGACCAGATGGTTCTGAAACCGAGTATGGTAATCGCTGGCAAAACTTGCCTGCAGCAAGCAGGCGTGGATGAGGTTGCTGCAGCAACCATTCAATGCTTGCAAAAGAACGTTCCGGCGACGGTGGCGGGAATTGCTTTCCTGTCCGGCGGGCAATCCATCGAGAATTCCTCCGCTCACCTCAACGCCATGAATGTCAAATTTAGGGATCGCTGCCCTTGGCCCGTGACCTTCTCCTATGCCCGCGCGATTCAGCAGCCCGCATTGGATTACTGGCGTGGAGACAGCCGCCGCATTCCGGAGGCGCAGCAGCGCCTGTTGCGACGGGCCGAGTTCAACAGTGCCGCAAGTCTCGGTCAATACAGCAGCAAGATGGAACAAGCCCTGGCTGGTGTCTAACACCGAGCCGTTCGGACGCATCTAGGTCAAACACCCAGTCCCACTTGCAGGGCTGGGTTTCTTGCTAGCAGAATGCCCCCCGACAGATTTGCGGGTGCGGTTAACCCATTCATATTCACGAAAGTGATGCTTTCATGGATCGCTGCCAGCCTCTGCAAGTCCAGGCCTAGCTGCGCGATTTGTCAAAGCAGTTGTGAAATTGATAATATTCGTTGACTGCGATCTAATTGCCAGTTGCCTTTCTCCGCCAGACCCCTGTGAGAAGATCTTGAGGTGCTCAATGAATTTAGTTTTGACTGCTACTGCTAGATGTGGCGCACGTGCATTAACCGCTGCCCGCCCAGGATTGCCAAGAAGGTTGGCGAAGACGAGAACGATCCAGATTAAGTTTGGGTTGAGGAATGGTGATGAGTAGTTTTACTGGCAAGCGCGATCGCTGCTCCCTTTAGGGGTGCCAGCGCTAGTCTGGCATCGCGGACCTTTACGCCATAAAATTGCCCGACTTGGACGACTTACTCAACTCACCGACAAGTGATGATAGTAATGACAAACTCGATGATAAAGGATATCGAGCTCGAGTTGGATCGGTGGAACGAACCAGCGCTTCATCTTATGAGCGATGTAGCGGTTGATGTTGGAATCATCAACCCGAAAACAGCTCGGCTCACGGCTCCTACTGCGGCTAGGGTATTTTGGGGGAGCTTGTTGGCGACGCCGTTCCGGCTGCGATTCTGTCGCAATGGTTGGCAGTATGCTGTGGAGGGCGCGTTCTACGTTCCGAATGCAGCGGGGAGCGATCGCAGTGCCCCCCGCTGGCGGTTCGACCCGGACGATATCGTTCGCCTGCCCGCGGACAACGACTACAGGAAGTTTTTCGACACGTTCTTCGAGGCTTACCAACACTGGTCGCATCCTGTCCTAGCTCGCTTGCGGGAGCAAGCCAGTAAGGAGTTCTGCCTTTTTTACTTGAGCAACGAGGCAAGATGACCAATCCTAATGGTTCAGGCTCGAACAAGGATAAGTTCTTGTATCCTCGACACCGTTACTACGGTGAGGTTAAACCCGAATACATAGTTTTCAATGCAAATCTGCAAGAATTTGCCCAGCGCGTCAGCTACACCTGCAACCTCGAAACAGGCGGGAAAATTGCGCCTGAGGTGGCTTTCCGGCAGATCAAGTCTTGCTGGAACCAGCTCAAACGCTCCTACAAGGGGCTCGGTATTGAGGATGAGCCACCTAATGATGAAGACGGGAGCAAGGGGGCTTGATATCAAAACTCCTGCCAGCAGAGACTTCTAGCCTTTTGAGCCCGTCGAACTACCCTTAAAGGAGAAATCTAAGCTAGCGGTATTTGCCATCTAGCCTGGATTATTCACGAAGATTTTGCCGAAGCCTCAAACCATTGCTCTGACTAGACTCCAATCTACGTGTATAGAAACGCACTGTTATTGAGCAAAAAAAGTCTGCAATCCTTGCACGGCAAAAGGTTTAGGGTCTCTGCATAAGATTTCATGAATAATCCAGGCTAGGGGTCGATGAATGCCTAGCCGCGTGACATTAGCCACTGAGCGATTGTGAACGTTCGCTCGGTAAAGTCCTATTTCATCGCTGGCGTCACTCCCTTCTCCAGCGACGGATAGACTCGCACCCAATTCTGCACTGACCGTAACAACGTCACACTACCTTGCAGCCCTTATTCAAAGTCAGCTGGCGATCGTTGCAAAATACAAATTTTTTGTGAAGATATTTCCCTTTCTCCAGGCGCACGGCGTCGTATTTTCCGAGCAAAAAATCGACTTTCTTGAGTATTGCGGCAGGTTGTGCTCGATTTAGCTTCGATCGAGTTCTCAAGGTCAATTTTCGTGGGTGTGATGTCTTGCGGTTGATGTCTTGACAGAAGAGAGGTTGCCCGTCATTGCGAGAGGACTGGTAATTGAGTAGGGAGTGGATCGCAGTGTATACAATCGGTTGCATTCAGCGAGTTCTGCTTTTAGAGGACAATCCAGCAGAAACTCATATGCTAGCGGAGCTATTCAGCGACGTTAGAGACAATCCATTTGTACTCGTGCCGACCACGCGTCTGGCGCGAGGTTTGGCAAAGTTACAAGCGGTCCGTGATGTATCGGAGGGCGCGCAAGCATTTGCTGCAGTACTTCTAGACTTATATCTTCCTGATAGTGACGGTATCGAAACCTTATTGAAGGTGAAGGCAATTGCCCCCAACTTACCCGTGGTCGTGCTCGCAGCAGCACGCGATCGCAAACTAGCCGTGCAAATACTTCAGCAAGGTGCTCAGGATTTATTGGTCAAGAGCGGGCTCGAAGGAGAGCTGCTGGTGCGATCGCTGCAGCATGCAATTCACCGCCAGCAAGCCGAGGAACGGTTGCGCCAGCAGATCGAGCGCGAAAGACTGCTCGCCGGTATTGTCGAGCGCGTGCGTCAGTCTCTGGACATGCAAGATATTCTGCTCACGACAGCACGCGAGGTGCAGCAGTTCTTACAGGTAACTCAGGTAGTCATTGCCCCATGCGCACCCGATCCGGACGGCTGTCTAAAGTTCACTGCCAACAATCCTGCCAGCGATCGGGCCGGATCGTGGAGATGGCAGAGGTGCAGCTTCTGCGGAGAGTCTTTGCGAGCCGAACCGCATACGCAGTCGACCTTGCCGGTCTTCAGTCGTTCTACAGCGATCCTCACTGTTCCGATTTTGAATATTGCTTCGGCCGCCACCGAGCGTTTGTGGGGCACGATCGCCATCTACGACTGGCGTCACGCGCGCCAGTGGCTGCCCTGGGAAACCGAATTTCTCTCGCACCTAGCCGGTCAGTTAGAAGTTGCCATCCACCAGGCACAGCTCTACCGGCAACTCGCGCACGCAAATTCAGAACTGTTGCGACAGGCAACCCGCGATGGGTTGACCGGTAGGGCTAACCGTCGCTACTTCGATAGGCGGCTGGCTGAGGAGTGGCGGCGGCTGAGCCGGTTGAGACAGCCACTAGCTGCAATCATGGTCGATATTGACTGTTTTAAGAGCTTTAACGATACCTACGGACATCTAGCGGGCGATCTGTGCCTGCGAACCATTGCCGAGGTATTGGACCGGTCTGCCCGCCGCCCGGCCGATCTGGTTGCACGCTATGGAGGTGAAGAGTTCGTATTGTTGCTGCCTGAAACCGATATGACCGGGGCTCTTGCTGTGGCCGAGAACATCTGCCGGCAAGTCGCCGCTCTACGCTGGCCGCACATTAACTCGCCTGTACGTCCGTTCGTTACCCTCAGTTTGGGTGTAACTGCCAGCATTCCCCAGCTATCACAGTCGTCAGATTGGCTCGTGGCAACAGCGGATGTTGCTCTATATAATGCCAAGCGCCTCGGGCGAGATCGTGTCGGCCTTGTCGGTGTTGCGCGATCCGAGCTTCCTGTTGCTGACGAAACAGCGATTGGGTGTTACACCAAGTTTGAAGCAGGCATTTGTTTACACGATAGTATCCAGTAATGATGTCTTTCGGAAGGCTCCGGACAATTTCCAAGCAATAGAGTTTTGCAGCCCGATCGCTGAGATGTTTAACTGTCCGAGCAGCAGCCCAAACTTCTTCAAGACTTATTATGCGTTGAGCAGTGAAAACTTTATCTAGTGGCAAGATCTGTTAACAGGATCTGCAATGTGAGTCTGTGGGATTTAACGACGAGCTTTTTGCACGCGAGCGAGCCTTTGCAGGTTCGGTAAGCTTGTCTGCGCCTAGAGTCACGTGCGGGGTAGTTTGTTTGTATAAATTCAGCTTTACGTAGAAAGTCCGCCACCGACCGTCAGAACAACCACCAAACGTTCAACTGCTATAGCTGGAAAGAAAGAAAAAGATTCCAGCTTGCATTGCACCTACTATAAAGCCCAGTACGCCACCGAGGTTGACGATCGCTTGTAGTTCGTTTTTGACGATCGCGTTTACGGTGGTCTCGAGCTGCTCGGGGGGCGTGGCAATAACACGATCGACAATGACGCGATCGATCGCCAAAATCGGGATTGCTTGAGCAACAATGCGTTCGAGGTCTTGCTCGAGGTAGCGCTCTAGAATCGCCGCCAGCTCTGTGCTGACTGTTCCTAAAGACGCCTGCACCGCCTCAGACGACCGCAACCGCCGCACTAACAACAGCGCGATATTTTCCCAATCGACGGTTTCGCCCAATCCTTGTAGCACGTTTCCCCCGCGCTGTTGGACGTAACCGCGCACCGACTCGCGGCATGTCCGGCGCAGTTGGCGGACGGTGGACACCGGCAAGCTTTGTAGCGACAGGCTCTGGAACCAGTCGCGCAAGCGGTTGCGGACCTCCAATGTCAGGATGAGCTCCTCGATCCGCGCATTTGCCGTTTCGGGCTCGTCCAGACAAAACGCGCGCAAGCGCGCCAAACCATTTTGCAAACCGCTAAAAAAATTGGCAAATACCCACACCGTCCCGCTAGTTTTCTCGCGGAAGGTCGAATCGATTGTTTGAATGTTGCGCTCCGTCAGCAGCTCGACGAGCGCGCGGCGTAATGCGTCTGGTGGTAGCGCGACTTGCAAAATCCAATCAGCGAGCTGCCGAGCCTGCAGCTCGCTGAACTGGAACTCTAACAGGACGCGATCGAAAATCCGATCGATTTGAGTCTTAAGAAAATCATCGCGCCGCGCCAACACGCCGATCAAACGCGGCAGCGACCCCCCGGTCAGATCGCGCAACACCTGTGCGAGCAGCCGCGCAGTTTTAGTCTCGCGATCGCCTTCAAGCTGCTTGAGCGAGGACTGCAGCAACCACAGTATCGCCGCTTCCACTCGCTCCGGCTGCAGCAACCGTCGTGCCAGCTTTTGCAACTCCGAGGGGGTCAGCAGCGAGCCCATGATCGTGTCGGCCACTCGCTGCGCCAGGCGCTCTTGGTTGCGCGGAATTAAACCCGGCGTAAAGGGTAGACGCCGCTTGCCGATGAAGACCGGCGAGTAAGGATAAAACAGCATCTTGATTGCAATGCTGTTCGTGAAGTAGCCGATAACGGCTCCGGCCACTGGCGGCAACGCGAATTTCAGGATGACGGCAAGTTCCAAGGCCCGCTGCACGCAATGCAAACGTTATTGACGATCGCGCCATCACCAGCAGGATCTTCCCGGTGCCGCACCCGTCGCCCATTACCTATTCTAGGCAACGATATGGAGAACGCCCTTCAGAACACAGGGCGTGGCTGAATGAAGGTATGCGCAACTATCTACAAGTAGCGGTAAGCAGCAGCTAAAAGTGAAGGCGTGGCTTCCAAGGGATTTTGGCTAACACGATCGAAGTAAAATGTAGCACCTCTATATCGGTTGCTCATGACACCTTTTCCAGGCAGCTTCTCTTATTTCATTACTTGCCTTTTTATCCATGCCAAGAAACGTTGAGAACTAGGTTTTAGAAACGATCGGGGTTGCACAAAATGAGTTTGCCCACGCTGCGGCTCTATACATTTCATCCAAAATGGTTCCATCGCCAGCGACAAGAAAACACATCTTCGTACAGATTCTGGGCGGCAGTTTGCCGAAGCTCACAGCAAAATCCTTGGGGCACCTCTATAAAATCGCTCAAGACCGAAGATCGGCACTGCAGCCCGGGCACTTCAGTCGCCGGTATGCCAAAATCCGGCAATTTTTCGAGGTGCCGAATATTTAAGAGTGCACAAAGCAGCTCGTCGAAAATTTCCTTCTGGAACCAATATCCCTCCGTGGTATTGATAGCGCAAAGGATGGGTGCTTCGGCAGGCGAGGGATTAAGACAATCAATTTTATGCTCTCACTCCCAGCAGCATCAAGGTTTCACCCAAATTTAAGGGATAACTGACGAACGAGTGCGGTGAGTTTTGGTCTTTCGTCGATAGAAATACACAATCCTAATTTTGGCTGGCCATCGACTATAACACTCTAGAAATGGTAAAGTGCTGCGCCAGGGAGCGAACCAGGAAATTAGCGCACCAACTATGGAATTCTTTAGATCACCTCAAAATATTGGGAACGTCTGCGAGGAAAGAGCGTTGAGATCCGGTGGTCGAATGGGAGAAAAAGGCTTGGGGATTGGGAGCAACGCCAAGCCAAGCTGGCAAAACAGAAGCACTTGCTCGTGCCGCTCACGAGGTCTTCCCTGGGACAGCTTTCGCCCGACCCTCAACCAAATTCATGAGAAAGAACGAAAGAGCAACGCCGGACGCAAGCCGTGGGATGTGGTGCTGATGTTCAAGCTATTGATTCTGCAGCAGTTGTACAACAGCAGCGACGACGAACTCGAGCATCAAGTGACCGACCGGTTGTCGTTCGTGCGCTTCACGGGTCTGGGAATTGAGGACGCAGTCCCTGATGCTAAGACCGTGTGGCTGTTTCGAGAGCAGCTGAAAGAACGAGAACTGACGGAGGAATTATTCCCGCAGTTTGGCGTGTATCTCAGACAAGCCGGATATCAGGCGCGAGGCAGTCAAATGGTGGATGCGACGCTGGTGCCGGTGCCGAGTAGCACAACCGCCGTGAAGAGAACCAGGCAATCAAGCGGGGAGAGACACCGGAGGAGTGGCAGTAGCAGCCTAAGAAGCGAGCGCAGAAAGACTGCGAGGCACGATGGACCAAGAAGCACGGCAGCGTTACTCCGGCTACAAGTCCACGTGGGAGTAGACCGAGAGTACAAGCTGATTTGCACCTACACGGTGACAAATGCGAGCGGGCACGATTCGCAAGCTTTGGAGAGTTATGAGACGGAAGGAACGTGGGAGACGAGTTTTGGGGAGACAGCGCGTATCGCAGTGAGCAGCAGGAATAGGTATTGGCAGCGATGGGAATGAAGACCAGATTCAAGAGAAAGGGAAGCGAAATAGCCCGCTAACGAAGAAGCAGAAAGCGACGAATCGAGAGAAGTCAAAAGTGAGAGCGCTTGTGGAGCATGTATTTGGAGGGATGGTGAATGAGATGGGAGGGTAGTTGTTGAAAGCAGCCGTGCAGAGAAGAGCCGCAGTGTGGATTGGATTGAAGAACCTCGAATACAACATAAAAAGGTATGAATACTTGGTGAATCGACTGTAGGAAGTAAGGATAGGAGAAAAAAGAGGCGGGCTAGAGGGGAAGTTCATGCTCCCCATAGGCAGATCGAAAGATTGGTTTGTCGAACCAGAATTTCATGTCAAAGTGGTACCTGGGCACAAATTTATAGAGGTCCCCTTATTTAAATGAGATTTTGACCGAGGTAGCGATGGACGTAGGAATTGTTGGCTTGGGCTCGATCGGCGGCTCGCTCGGATTGGACCTCCGCGATCGCGGTTGCCGAGTTTTTGGCGTCTCGCGTCGTTCGTCGACCTGCGAAACTGCCCTGCATCTCGGCGCAGTCGATCGCGCTGGAACCGATTTGTCTCTCCTCGGGCAAACCGATGTAGTGTTCGTATGTACGCCAATTGACTCGATCGCCCCGACGGTCGAGCAACTCGTGCCGCATGTGTCCGAACATACCACGATCACCGATGTCGGCTCGGTGAAAGCTCCGGTCGTAGCAGCAGTTGCTCCTCTTTGGCCGAATTACGTGGGAGGTCACCCGATGGCCGGCACCGAGCATTTCGGGATCGACGCGGCACGGCGGGATCTCTTTGTCGGAGCACCCTACGTCTTGACCCCATCTGCAACAACGCTTCCCCATGCCATCCAATGCGTCGAGGCGTTGGCGCGATCGCTGGGATCCCACACGTATCGTTGCGCACCCGACGTCCACGATCGCGCTGTTGCTTGGATTTCGCACCTGCCGCTCTTTGTCAGCGCAGCAACGATTGCTACTTGCCTCGAGGAACCCGATACAGAGGTTCTGCGTTTGGCACGAGCATTTGCGAGCTCTGGGTTTCGCGATACAACGCGCGTGGGGGGTGGCAATCCCGAGCTGGGGGTCATGGTGGCGCGCCACAACCGCGATGCCCTTCTAGACGCGATCGCTCAGTACCGACGCGTGCTGGATCGACTGACTGACTCCATCGCGAACGAAGACTGGAACGCCCTTGCCAACCTGCTGCAAAGGACCCGCGACGAACGCCTGACTTTTCTGCGCGATCGGCCGGAGTGCAACGGCCGCGAGACCGACTCCGAAACCTAGTGCGCCCTGCCAGAGCGAGGTGCACAAACCTGGCTACAACCCGTGAGAATGCGAAACGATCGCCCTTGGGAGCGATCGTTTCGCAAGCATTCAGTTCGCGCGACGTCGCCTCTAGACCGAGAGAGTTTCGACGCCGCGGGGATGATTGAGTGGATTCCAGCGCGATCGCTGTTCCTCGATATGCATGTTCTCCTTGCCCTTTTTGAGGTGGCGCGGACTGCTTTCGAAGGACAGCGACGATGGCAGCGGGTCTGAGCCGTATGCATCCCGCACGAAGCCAGCGATCGCTTCGAAGGAGGGCGAGGCTGCATCTTCTGCAGATTCGCTGCGTGCTTCCAAGTAGCGGGCGAGAGTTGCGGAAAATAAACCCGTACCGTCATCGAAGAAGCGTTCGGTTGTCTCCCCGTAGTCTTCGTAGGAATGAAACGCTAAGTCGGTAGGGGCTCGATCCGCCACCCAAGAAGAATAGGACCAGTATTCGGCGAAAGTCTCGAACTGGAGTGCCGAGCGCATCATCAACAACAACCAACTGTCGTCGCTCTGGAAGTACTCTCCCAACCGCCGCTTATACGACCCTAGGTGCTCTTGCTTGAACCACATGTGGTGAGCAACAAACGTGCCGACCGGATCGGTTACCGGCTCGACCCCGAGCACCGTCCGAATCCAGTCGGTCCACTTGGCGACGATACGCGCGTTGCCCCAGCGGTTGTGTTGGAGTAGTGCGAAAGTATGAGCGATTGCTCCATCGCGCTCGCTCAACAGGGGCCAGGTCGCCACGGGCAGCAAGTCACTGTCCCATACGACATACCATTCGCTGAGATCCTCGATCCCGTCCGGCGCGCCCAACTTCAAGAGCTGTTGGTAGTACCAGCCGGGCGTGTACAGCGTCCCACTGCCCAAAGCCAGCTCGCCACAGATGGCTTCTTTGGTCAGACCGCTCGTCCGCACGAAGAAGGTTTCTTCCTCGTGAGTAAAGAGCGGAGCTACCTGCCAAGTACCTGCCCGCTCGGCTAGCGCCCGCGCCTCGGGAGCAGGCGCGATGACGTGAATCGCGCGGGGCGCGTAATGGGCGGTCAACCCCTCCAGAACGGCGCGCGTATTCCAGCGCAGCCGAAAGAGAGGGATCGCAATGTCAAAAGCGTCCGATTGTGTCATAACCCTAGAACAGTACCCCTTCGTACTCGTGCTCGCGCGGCACGGTCTCCACGGGAGGCTGGAATACGGTCGACGGATCTTCCAGGCCGACATCGCTGCAGTGAGGCTCGATGCCCAGACCCAGACGTGGGAATTCGGCGCAAATCTCGCGATAGTTCGCGATCGACCGCCCGAGTTCCTCGCGCGTCAGGGAGTTGAGATAGCCACACTTGCCGATCTCGCCTTTAGGTAGGGGAGCAACTAAGTTGCCACCGCGCTTCTGGACGATCTTCTCCTGTGCCGCCCAGAGGCAGTCCTCATCGAGCAGGATATCGTGCCAGATGCTCAAACCGAAGGAGCTGATGAGTCGCAAGATGCGGTGGAACGCTTCGCGATCGATCCAGTTGCTCCGATAGCTCAGATAAGCGCCGAAGCCCATTCCCAAAGCGACGGCATGCCCGTGGAGCAGCCCGGCTGCAATCTCGAAGCCTGGCGACCACGTATGACCGTAGGCATGGGGGCGACACTGGTGTGTCTCGTAGAGGTTGTCGTACTCGGCTTCGACGTAGCTTTGCATAGCCGCGCCGAGGATTTTGCGCGAGAGAACGGCAATTTCGTCGTCCTGGGCACAGTCGATGGTCCCGAAGCGGGTAGCGATGAGCCGCGGACCGGCTTGCTCCAGGTAGCCGAACAGAGTGGCATTCTTTACTGTAGCCATCTTGACGATCTCCGCGATGCCATGACGCAGCCAACCTTCGTGGAGGGTTTTGAAGAACGCGCGATCGGTGATCGACAAGATGGGAGCGTGGTAAGCCCCGAAGAGATTCTTGTACCCAAAGCCATCACAACAGGTGCGCGGCGACGGACCGGCATCGATCCCAGCCACGATCGACGTGGACAGCATTACGTAGGGGGTACTGCGGTGGTACAACGCACAAGCCAAACCGCCCGTGTCGGTTAACACGCCGCCACCAACGATCAGGACGGGCTCGTTGCGCGACACGCCCAAGCGCTTGAAATCTCCCAGCATGCGCTCGACGGTGTTGATGCCCTTGTCAACTTCCATGGCCCGGTACACCAACTTCTCCAGCGGAATACCATGATGCTTGAAGTAGTTCTCGAGCTGCTCGCCAAAGTAGCAATCTACATTTCTGTCAACCAAACAGATGCAGCGACCGAGGGGAGCGTACACATCTCTGAGCGCGAGTTGCTCGGGATCGAGAGAGTTGTCGAGCACGTAAATCGAAGTAAACGTGCGCGAACTCATCACTGCTTCAATGCGGTGTCCTTCAACGGAGCTCACTACGTGCCCGCTGCATTCGCGATAGCTCGACGTGGGGTATACCGCATGTGGATTCGTCTCTACGAGTTCGGAAGCAAATGCTTGGTAGAACTCTCCTTCCTGGCTTCGAATGAGACGTGCTAACAGCTTCTCCGAACCGAACTCGGATTGCAGGACGCGGCTTGTAAATGAAGTCCAATCGGTTCCGGCTGCAAGGTCAAATGGGGCGACGAGTTTGGCAAGTAGACTAAAGAAATTAGCCAACGAGAGGTTGAGGCAGCTTCGCAGCCTGCGGCAAGACGAGAGAGCTTCGATCGCTCCTGCTGCTGCAAATTCGCGGCCGAGTTCTTCGGAAAATGCGTCGCTGTTGATAAGCGAAACTAACAAGCTCTTGAACTGAGCGCTACAACACGTCACCTCAAGAGCGCGGTCCAAGTCTCGATCGCTTAGACGATCGCTTGCGAACGTTTCGATAAAGGCTCGAATCGCCGACGTAGTCTCCTTCATTGGTAGTCCCGGAAAAAACGACTTGCGACATCAACTGAAACACAAACCTCTCGCCCAGACCAAGACCAGAGAGTAAATTCCAGAATTTAACGAGAGGATATCTGCCTCAGCGGATGCAGTTAATCAAGGCTTGGGAATGCCCTACAACTTGACTGGTAAAATCCCAGGGCTTTAGGGCCCCAACAGCCTATACGATTGAAGGCATATTGTGCAAGCACGCAAAGGATTAGCTTTATTCGCCACGGTTCTGACAAGCTTCTCGACGCAATCGCGCACTTGCGCTGCTCTTCTCGAAACAGAATTAATTCAGCAACAATACTGCTGCCAATCCCTCCAAAGAGGTATTTACGAACGGATACGCGATGCATGTATCAATGGTCAAATGTAGAACTAACACGATCGCGACAAAGAGTTTGGTATACGAGCGCACATCATTCGAGCTTGACGCTGCGAGCTGTAGTGCTAACTACTGGTCGTAGATGATGCATACTACCTTCGCGATCGAGCAACCACTTTATCGATGCTGTTGTCCCCAACCCGAACAACTTGGCATTCCTAACCAATGCTTCCAAGGGGACGATCCCGCCATCCACTAAAGGCTCGGCCGATGCGATTCGGCGAGGCTACAAGTAGCACCCACACTCCGATATGTTGGATTCTTCGGGCAAAGATACTGTATAGCCGCGTGATAGCGAGAATAACAGGCAGCTAACGGTTACTATCCCTAGAAAAGAATGTTCGCCGCACGCCTGGCATAAATCCCAATCAAATCACTGTTGCCCTCACACCCGAGCTTAAGTGTTTCATGGTTGTTCATTTTGCAATCTATTTTCGGATATATTCGATGAGTTAGCTGTATCAAACCCCACAAAAAATAGTCTTTAGTAATATTCATGTACTGAAATGCCAGTCGCTACTAGTATTTACTTGAAATTTCTCGGGGTTTGCAGAGTGCTATGACGGCGATACGAACACCATGTTCTTATTATCAACAGCCAATAGAAAGCTGTATATAACCGAACCACTGTAGGGCTCTTCGATTTATTCGAAAAAGTCCAAAAATCGGCACGACAGTACAGGCATTTCAACCGACCGTACGCTAAAATAATGCAAATTTTGAAGTTGCCCTGTAGAAGTTTTGAAGGCAGATATTGGAACGAGAAAAATGCCTAACCCCGGTTGGAAGATGACTGCGGAACTAAAGGCACTGACTCAAGTCGTAACCCTTGTTGCAAGAGGGGTTGAGGACATGATAACTTTTCTCCCTCAACCTTAGTTCAACTGCAGTCCAATGGTGGGAAACGACTCAAGACGTTGCCCATCTGTATTGAAGAAGTCAGTAAGGAGTTCTGCTCAAGCACCTAAATCCTTGCCTGGATTAGTTCTTGCAGATTCGAACCTCCTAAAGTCGGTGCCATTCGAATCTAGCACCTCTCTCCCAAGCGGTTTTGGCGCGACGGAATGCCATCAGTATGAGCGCGAGTTAGGGTAGGACCATGTCTTTGAGGTCTTTTGAGTACGGTGGTCGAAGACACGACAACGGCGTGTCCGTAACTTGGGAACGTACACGTGATGCTCGAACTTCCTATACCCATCTACCAGACGTGTTCAAGAGCAGAACAGCTAATTCTAGTGGAGTTTTAGGGGTTTCCATGTGGGTATGCAGAAGTCGGAGTTGCATCTAGGAAGTGAGCGTGTATGACTCAGGTCCTTGCTGCTCTAGGGAGTGAAGTTGCAAGTAGCTCCAATCTGCTGATGATGCAGGGTGTTTGCATCTGACTGACTCACCCAAAACGGGCAAGCGTCTATGCAGCGATCGCGCCGACCTACTTGGAATGCATCCCTCTACGAATCCCAACATGCTTATGTAGGGAATACGGAACAGATATCCTGGCATGGCAGGCACCGCAGGCAGAGGAGCGCATTCTCGATCTCGGTGCGGGACCGGGCAGTTAACGGCTGCGATCGCGGCGGCGGGAGCGACTGTCCTCGGGCTAGATAATTCACCGGACCTGATTGCCCGGGCGCGTGCCAATTATCCCGAGCTAGAGTTTGCGATCGCGGACGGAACTCGTTTCACCACAAATTCACCGTTCGATGCAGTGTTTTACAACGCGGCTTTGCACTGGATGCAGCCGCCGGATGCCGTTATCGATCGCGTGTGGCGCGCCCTCATACCCGGCGGGCGTTTTGTTGTGGAGTTCGGCGGGCGCGGTAATTTAGACTCCATTGTTGAGGCGATTGCAAGCATCGCCGCCGAGCGCGGGTTGTCCTGGACAAATCCCTGGTATTTCCCTAGCGTCGGCGAGTACGCAAGTTTGCTCGAAGCACGTGGCTTTGAGGTCGAGCTGGCAATGCTGTTCGAGCGCCCCACGACGCTCGCCGACGGGGAGGCGGGATTGCGTCACTGGTTACAGATGTTCGGTGGTGCGATCGCGACAGATGAGACTGCAGATGCGATCGCAGAACGATTGCGAACGCAGCTCTGGCGCAAGGGTGCCTGGATTGCCGATTACCGGCGGTTGCGCGTGGTGGCGCGGCGCGAACAATAGACAGATGGCAGCTCGAGGGGGCAAGGCAAGACTTGGTGAGCTCTGGAGCGGCAGAGAGTCTGCCCCCGCCGCTCCAGAGCTCGGATCGGTTAAGTTGCGCGCTCTAGCAAACCGCTGTGACGCAGCAGCGGAGCAGTTTGCGGCTCGCGACCTCGGAACTCGCGGAACACGGCCATTGGATGTTCGGAGCCGCCCATGCCCAAGACGGTGTCGCGGAAGCGACGACCCGTTGTCGCGATCGCCTCTTCGTCGTCCATGCCAGCTTCCTCAAAGGCGGCAAAAGCATCGGCGCTGAGGACTTCTGCCCATTTGTAGCTGTAGTAGCCCGCTGCGTACCCGCCAGCAAAGATATGCCCGAAAGAATTGAGGAAGGCATCCTCGGGAATTGGCGGCAGAACGGTGGCTTTCTGGGCAATACGGTTGCTAACGTCGTCGGGCGTTTCGCCACTATCGGGACGGTAGCGGTAGTGTAGCTCGAGGTCGGTGAAGCTGAAGTAGAGCTGGCGCAACATCGCCGAGCCGCTCATGTAATTGCGCGCGGCGAGGAGTTTTTGATAGTACGCTTCCGGCAGCGGTTCTCCCGTCTCGTAGTGCTGCGCCATCGAGAACAGCGTCTGCCAGTCGTAGCACCAGTTTTCCATGAACTGACTCGGCAGCTCGACAGCATCCCATTCGACATTGTTGATGCCCGCCGCACCCGGATAGTCGACGCGCGTCAGCATGTGCTGCAGTCCGTGCCCGAATTCGTGGAACAGGGTCTCCACGTCCTCAAAGGTCATCAAACTCGGCCGGCCGTCCACGGGCGGTGTTTGGTTGCAAATCAAGTACGCGACCGGCAAGCGCGTTGCGGTGGCGAGTTTGGCGCGATTGATGCACTCGTCCATCCAGGCCCCGCCGCGCTTTTCGGCCGGGCGGCTATAGGGATCGAGGTAGAAATACGCAATCGCCGCGCCGCGCTCGTCGCTGACCCGGAAGTAGCGTACGTCGGGGTGCCACACTGGGGCTTCGCCGTCAGCGGCAGCGATCGTCACGCCAAACAGTCGCCGCGCCAATCCGAACAATCCCGCAAGCACTTGCGGCAGCGGGAAATACGGTCGCAAGGCCTCCGCTTCAAACGCAAACTTTACTTCGCGCTGGCGCTCGGCCCAAAAACGCGTATCCCACTGCTGCAAGTTTGCGGCTTCCAGTGCGCCTTGCTCGGCAGCGAATGCCTTCAGCTCGGCAAACTCGCGATGGGCGGCGTCATAGCTGGCCTGTCGCAGTTCTTCGAGCAAATCCTCCACGGCATCCGGACTAGGTGCCATTTTTCGCGCGAGGCTGAGTTCGGCGAAGGTATCGAAGCCCAGCAGGTTGGCTTTCTCTTGACGCAGCGCCAAGGTGCGGCGGACGATCGGCGTGTTGTCCAAATCGCCGCTCGCCGCGCGGGTAATGAAGGCTTTGTACAGGCGCTCGCGCAGGTTGCGGCGGCGGCTGTGCTTCATGAACGGTACGAAACTCGGATAGTCCAACGTCACGACCCACGGACCGTCCTCGGGCGTAGCATCCTCATCGCCTTTTTCGCGGGCAGTTTGGGCGGTTAGGGCGAGCGCGCTTGCCGGCAATCCGGCAACGTCGTCGCGATCGGTCAACCGCAGCTTGAAGGACTTGGTCGCATCGAGAACGTGGTTGGAAAATGACGTTGCTAGCTCCGCGAGTTCGAGTTGGATGGCATTGAAGCGATCGCGGGCCGCGCCGTCCAACCCGACCCCGGACAGTTCGGCGCTGCGAATGGCTGCTTCGACGATGCGCTGTTGGGCGCGATCGAGCTCGTCCCAATGTGCCTCGCGCAGGACAACAAATGCGTCGTACAGCGGCCGGCTTTGGGAGAAGCGGTTGGCAAACTTCACGACCTCCGGCTGAACGGTTTCATAGGCCTCGCGCAGCTCCGGACTGTTCTTGACACCCATCAGATGTCCGACGATACCCCAACCCCAGCTCAGGCGCTCCTCAATCCCCGTCAGCGGGACGACTAGACCGCCCCAAGTAGGCGTGGCACTCGCTTCGAGAGATTCGAGCTCGGCGAACAGCTCGCTCAGCAGCTCGCGGATGGCTGGTACGACATGAGCGGGCTCGATGCGTTCGAAAGGCGGCAGTCCTTGCCCGATCGACAGGGGATTATCGACTGTTGCGGCAGAAGTCATACTCGTTATGGCTTTGCGTTGTGTTTCTTTACCCTAACGCGATCGCGCGGCAACTGGTGCCAGAACGGTCGCTAGGCACTGCATTTCAATGTATCTGGGAGCGGTTCGATGTTGCCTGAATGCACTGCTGCGATTGCCGCGCTCACCGGGCAGCAACGGTAAGATGTTAAGCACTGTTACGCGCGTCGCTGCCATGACCCACAAAGTCGATCTGTCCGACGCCCTGCCAGCGAGCAACGCCAACGGTCGCCGCGCGCCCGTCCCTGCCGTCAATCGCGCTATTATTCGCGTTACCGGCGCGCGCCAGAACAACCTCAAGAACGTCAGCTTGGAGCTGCCGCGCGATCGCCTCGTGGTGCTGACGGGCGTGTCGGGGTCGGGGAAGTCGTCGTTGGCGTTCGATACGATTTTTGCCGAAGGACAGCGACGCTACGTCGAGTCGCTCAGCTCCTACGCCCGACAGTTTCTCGGTCAGGTCGACAAGCCCGATGTAGACGCGATCGAGGGGTTGAGTCCGGCCATCTCCATCGACCAGAAGTCCACATCGCACAACCCGCGCTCCACGGTCGGCACGGTCACTGAAATCTACGACTACCTAAGGCTGTTATTCGGCCGTGCCGGCGAGCCCCACTGTCCGCACTGCGATCGCAACATCGCCCCGCAAACCATCGACCAGATGTGCGATCGGGTGTTGGAGCTGCCCGATCGCGAGCGCTTCCAGATCCTCGCGCCGGTGGTCCGCGGCAAGAAAGGGACCCATGCCAAGTTTCTCTCGGGGCTGGCAGCAGAAGGTTTCGCGCGGGTGCGCATCGATGGCGAGGTGCGCGAGCTAAGCGACAATATCGAGCTGAACAAAAATCACCGCCACGACATCGAGATCGTGGTCGACCGCCTGGTGATGAAGCCGGGCATCGAGGAGAGACTGGCGGACTCGCTATCTACCTGCCTGCGACGGGCCGACGGCATCGCGGTCGTGGCGACGTTGCCGCGGGAGGAGGGCGAGTTACCGCGCGAGCTGATTTTCTCAGAGAACTTTGCCTGCCCCGAACACGGTGCGGTAATGGAGGAGCTGTCGCCGCGGCTGTTTTCGTTTAACTCGCCCTACGGTGCCTGCCCGCACTGCCACGGCTTGGGCAGTCTGCGCACCTTTTCCCCCGAGCTGATCGTGCCCGACCCAACCCAGCCGGTGTACGCCGCGATCGCGCCGTGGTCCGATAAAGACAACAGCTATTACCTGTCGCTGCTCTACAGCATCGGGCAAGCTTACGGCTTTGAAATCCAGACCCCGTGGAACCAGCTCACTCCCGACCAACAAAATGTCGTGCTTTACGGCAGCGAAGAGCCGATCTTCTTTTTTGCCGACGCGCGCGGAAAAAACACCAAAGGACACCACAAATCCTACGCGGGTGTGCTGGCTTTGTTGGAGCGAACGCTCGACACTGCCCCCGAACATTACAAGCACAAGCTCGAGCAGTATCTCGTATTCCAAAGCTGCGAAGTCTGCGACGGCCGGCGCCTCAAACCCGAATCGCTGGCCGTGCGTTTGGGCCAATACCGCATTACCGATTTGACGAGCGTGGATGTGGGCGAATGCCTCTATCGCATCGAGACCCTGCAGCTGTCGAAACGCCAGGCGCAAATTGGCGAACTCGCACTCAAAGAAATTCGCGCGCGCTTGCAGTTCTTGCTGGACGTCGGATTGGATTACCTCACGCTGGATCGCCCGGCCATGACGCTCTCCGGCGGCGAGGCCCAGCGCATTCGCTTGGCTACGCAAATTGGAGCGGGCTTGACCGGCGTCCTGTACGTTCTGGACGAACCGAGCATCGGCTTGCACCAACGGGATAACGGTCGCCTGCTGCACACACTCCGCAAGCTGCGGGACCTCGGGAATACCTTGATCGTGGTCGAGCACGACGAAGAAACCATTCGCACGGCCGACCACATCGTCGATATCGGTCCGGGGGCAGGCGTGCGCGGGGGCGAAATCGTCGCGCAAGGGGATGTCGATGCGATCGCCAGCGAACCCCGCTCGCTGACGGGCGACTACCTGTCCGGGCGGCGGGTGATTCTGACCCCGGCAGAACGCCGCCGGGGGAACGGGCGTTCGTTGGAGATCCTCGGCGCGCATCGCAACAACCTCCAGCACGTTGACGTAGAAATTCCCCTCGGCAAGTTCGTCTGCGTGACGGGCGTGTCCGGATCGGGCAAATCGACGCTGGTCAACGAGTTGCTGTATCCTGCCCTGCAACATCACCTCGGCCGCAAAATTCCCTCGCCCAAAGAGCTGAGGGGCGTTAAGGGACTCAAAGCGATCGACAAGGCGATCGTGATCGATCAATCGCCGATCGGTCGCACGCCGCGCTCGAATCCCGCCACCTACACGGGTATCTTCGACCCCATTCGCACGGTATTTTCCGGCACCGTGGAAGCTAAGGCCCGCGGTTATCAACCCGGACGGTTTTCATTTAATGTCAAAGGCGGCCGGTGCGAAGCCTGTAGCGGTCAAGGCGTAAACGTCATCGAGATGAATTTCTTGCCAGACGTCTACGTTCAGTGTGATGTCTGTAAGGGCGCGCGGTATAGTCGCGAAACGCTGCAGGTGAAATACAAAGGGTATTCCATCTCCGACGTGCTCAACATGACGGTCGAGGAAGCCTTGGAGGTATTCCAAAACATTCCGAAAGCCGCCGCGCGCCTGCAGACTCTGGCCGACGTCGGGTTGGGTTATATCCGCTTGGGGCAGCCGGCCCCGACGCTCTCCGGCGGCGAAGCTCAGCGCGTCAAGCTCGCCACCGAACTCTCGCGCCGTGCCACGGGCAAAACCCTGTACCTCATCGACGAACCGACAACGGGCTTGTCCTTCTACGACGTTCACAAACTGCTCGACGTGCTGCAGCGCTTAGTCGACAAAGGTAATTCCGTGCTCGTCATCGAACACAACCTCGATATCATCCGTTGTGCCGATTGGCTGATCGACCTCGGTCCCGAAGGCGGTAACAGAGGTGGGGAAATCATCGCCACCGGTACGCCAGAAGCCGTCGCTGACGAACCGCGATCGCACACCGGTCATTTCCTCCAGCGCGTCTTGGCAGCATTTCCCCGCGCGCCGCTAGCGAATGATAGAGCGCAATAACAGAGCGCAATAATTGCGCTCTTTTTGCTCTAGATGCTGGTGGTTGCCATTAGAGGAGCAGGGTATAGGCGGGAGCGGGCAAGCTAACGACGATCGCCCGCGATCGCTTGGCATCAGAGTCTGCTAACCAGGCTCGTTGCTCCCGTTCCCTTCGCTGACGGAGCCGAGTTGCTGGCGGACGTCGTCGATTGCAAGATTGAGCTGGGAGATTTTTTGCTCCAAACTGAGGCGCGCGCCTTCTCCCGCTAAATCCTGCTCGGCAGCATCGCGATCGTTTGGCAGGGCGCTGTTTTCCCCATCGGTTGTTTTCGCTCGCGTTACCAAGATCGCGCCGAGGGCACCGCCGACCAGTCCACCGACGAACGCGCCTAGGAAAAACCCGCTTCCAAAGCCATCGCCCTGGCTCATATCTAACTCCTCGCGTACAGCATCCTTCCAGAGTTCTCTCCAGCGTAGTTGGTGACGGGGCGAGTTGGCGTATTGCGTGCAGGACCGATCGCGGTCGTAGGAACCCGCTACTTGCAAGAGCAGTCGCCGAGCTTAAAGCTTGGATTTATTAGTGCCGGTTCGACCCATTGCTCGAGCGCAATCCTCGGTTTTGACGGGGCGGTCGCGCACTTCTGGGTTCGTGCTATATTGGCGCTACTCGCGCGGTTTTGCTGGGGAACAGCCAGCAAACGTAAGGGGGAAAGTTGGGTGCGAATCCGACACTGTCCCGCAGCTGTGATGGGCGGCGCGCGCGTCGCTCTAAGTCAGAATGCCCGCCGCAATCCGAGTCGAGTTTGTTGTTGCGTCTGCGAGGTACAGATGACATTCGAGCTAGGGTTTTCAAGCGCCTTGTCGCGCGATCGCGTCCTCCTCTGCTAGTCGTTCGGACGCGGCATAGGTTTTGTAGCAATTCTTCATGAAAGGCACCGATCTCCAGTCGGTGGTCGTTCTTCTGTTTGCGAGGTCCCGTGCGATCGCAACGTGCTTCTCGCGGGACCTCGCAACGTAGTGCCCGCGACCGATCGCGGCTCAACACATTTTTGACTGCTTTTTCTGCAAATGACTCAACATACCTTATTCGTCTGCACCACCTGCGCGAGTACCTGGGAAAACGGCAAGCGCGTGGGCATTAGCGGCGGCGAGCGGCTGCTGGCACAACTCGCACAGCAACATGCCGAATGGGAGCTGCGCGAGCAATTTACGCTGCAACCCGTCTCGTGTATGAGTGCTTGCGATCGCCCCTGTGCGGTGGCATTTGCCGCTCCCGGCAAGCATACGTTCGTGTTCGGCAAGCTATCTGCCGACGAGGCAACGCTGCCCGAGAAAGCAGCGGCTGTCTTGAACTGTGCGGAACTGTACTTCGAGAAGCCCGATGGCCTGTTGGCCTGGGCCGAGCGTCCCAAGCCCATGCGGACCGTCGTCTCGCGCGTCCCCCCGCTGTCGGCCGCCCGCTCCGCATAGAACGCGACTCGATACGAGTCAGCGTGCTGCCGCGCCGGGTTGCGGGCGCGCTCCTCCATCCCATCTGTTGAGTGGTTCGTTTGCCCGATAGATGCGATCGCTCGACCCCGGCAGCTGCTGTCGGGGGCAGTAGCTTGGGTGAGCTAGCGTTGAAGCAGAATGCTGCAGTGCTGTGTCACCTCGGAACGGCAATCGGCGGCGCAGCAGACCGACATTCCTCGCCACTAAACTAAACAGTCTGGGATGACGAACGATGCGCACGACTCGCTCCACCGCTCGCTCTCTTGCCCGCTCCATCCTGCTTACGCTCGGATTGGTCGGAACGCTCGGTGTGGATTCGGGCGCGCTCGCGGTCCAACTGGCTGACGGCACGGTGTCATTTGATGCGGCTCCGCGCTTGACGAATGCAACGGCTACCCTTGACGGCGTCTGGCAGCGCGGCTCCAAATACTTCTTTACGCTGGAGTTGCCAGCCGATGCTGGCGAGCCGCTCCAGTCGATCGCGATCGAGCAGCGCACCCGCGTCGACGATATCAACTACCGCCTCGACAGAACGGAGGCATTTACGGGAACGCATCGCGATCCGGGCGTATCAGTGCCCCTTGCGTCGGTGCGGTTGGATGAGGAAACCCAGACGATCGCGATCGACTTTGCCGAGCCCGTACCGCCCGGAACGACGCTGACCGTCCGGTTGCGTCCGGTCCGCAATCCGCGCGTTGCCGGTAATTACGTTTTTGCCGTCATGGCATTTCCCCGCGGCGAGAAGCCGCGGGGGCTGCACCTCGGGGTCCGTCAACTGCAGTTCTTCGATAACGGCACGTTCATCAACTAAGCACGCGCGTTTGCTCCGGCAGACGACCCTGGCTCGGGCAAACGCGGGCTGACATCGGCGAGTTTCGGCGCGATCGCACCCAACCCCAGCCGCGCAGTTGACTCCCCACACTCACAGCTCTTACTACGTACACAACATCACCTGGGCTATGGCTGCTAAAATCCCGGTTACGATCGTTACTGGCTTCCTCGGAGCGGGTAAAACCACGCTCGTCAGACACCTGCTGCAACACAACGGCGGTCGCCGCATTGCCGTACTAGTCAATGAGTTCGGGGAGGTCGGCATCGATGGCGAGCTGCTACGCGCCTGCAACGTTTGCGATGACGGAGCGACCGGAAACGCGGCTGTTGATGATGCCAACAACGCTACAACCAATATCGTCGAACTGTCGAACGGCTGCTTGTGCTGCACCGTACAAGAGGAATTCCTGCCGACGATGCAGGAATTGCTGGAACGCCGCGATCGCGTCGATTGCATTCTGATCGAAACCTCGGGACTGGCGCTACCGAAACCGCTCGTCCAGGCATTTCGCTGGCCGGAAATTCGCACGGGCGCAACGGTCGATGGCGTCGTGGCGGCGGTGGATGGCGAGGCGATCGCGGCTGGGGCAGCGGTTAGCGACCTGGCTGCTCTGGATGCCCAGCGTCTTGCCGACCCGAGCTTGGAGCATGAAACTCCGCTGGAGGAACTCTTTGAGGACCAGCTGAACTGTGCGGACTTGGTGCTGGTAACGAAGAGCGATCGCCTCGACCCGGCACAACTAGCGGCAGTTAAGGCCCAGCTGCAAAAGCGGGTGCGCCCGGGTGTCAAGATTGCAACCTGTGCGGGCGGACGCATCGATCCTGAGATTTTGCTCGGGTTTAATGCTGCCGTGGAAGACGACCTCGACGCACGCCCCAGCCACCACGACACCGAGGACGATCACGATCACGACGACGACATTGCTGCCGCTTATCTGGCGAGCGATCTGGCTTTCGAGCCGCAGGAGTTGGTCCGGCGGCTGCGACAACTCGTGCGCGAGCGCGAAGTCTATCGCATCAAGGGCTTCGTCCGCGTGCCGAATAAGGCGATGCGCTTGGTAGTGCAGGGCGTCGGCGATCGCTTCGAGACGTTCTACGATCGTCCGTGGCGTTCGGAGGAAACACGGCAAACGCAACTGGTCGCGATCGGTCGCGAGCTAAAGCAGTCGCATCTAGAAGCAGCCCTAGCGGCATCGATAGAGCGTGCCGAATTGCCGAATAGCTAAGAGGTTATTTGAAAAGTCGGGTTGCGCGAAATCGGGCACATGCCTCGCGACGAGGGAATAGGACTTTGGGGGCTTCTCTACGGATTCCTCGGGTACTTTGATACCCGACTAGACCCTTTTCAAACAGCCTCTAAAGTTACCTGAAGTATCGGAACGTTGGATGCAGGCTCTACCGAACCTCAAGCATGAGTTGTTGGCTGCAATGCAAACAAGATGTCTGCTCGCTTTGCGGGCGCAACCGTGCTTCACGCCCTCAGCCTGCATC
>NZ_ASSJ01000042.1 GCF_000473895.1 Rubidibacter lacunae KORDI 51-2
GAGGGCGGGGTCGGCGACGACACCCTATTCGGCGGGAGCGGAGACGACATACTGTGCGTCCAGGACGGCTGGAATTACCTCATCGGCGGGGACGGGAACGACCGCCTCTACGGCGGGGACAGCTCCGACCAGCTGTACGGCGAGGACGGCGACGACATACTGATAGGCGGGAACGGCAACAATACTTTGGTTGGCGGGAACGGCGACGATACGCTGGTTGGCTTTGGTGACGACAGTTCCGGGATTAACCGCTTAATCGGCGGGAGAGGCAACGATACATTCGTTCCGGCCTCTCGCAGCTTTGAGTTCTTCCAGGGGAGTGGGTTCTCCTTAATCGAAGACTTCACAGGGGTTCCCGGTGAGCAAAACCTGATTCAGCTCCCCCTCAGTCTCAGCCACTTTAGCCTAACCACAAACCACGGCTACAACTTTGGAGGCTCAGCTCCTGACACGGCAATTTTGTGGCACGTCGGCAGCGAATCGAGACTGATCGGGCTCGTGCTAGACACGACACAAATTGCCCTGACGCCCGATTACTTTACGGTTGGGGTAACCGAAGTCTAGATGGCTGACCATCAGTGCGCCGCTTCAGCTTCTTTTTGAGCCTCCAACTACACCCTCGGAGGCTTTTTTGCACGCGCTCTGGGATTGCTCCCAGCATAGGCATTGTCAACTTATCGGTGGTTTGCTTCAAGAATCGACGCTATTCACAGGAGTTCGTGTTTTCCTCGAAGGTGGCTTACCAAAATCTCTCTACCCAGCGCACTGGATCGGAAGATTCGTTCTATGCGCGATCGCTTCCGTAGTGCTCAACTCCACGTGCAATTCGTGCGGGCTGGCTCAGACAGCGATCGCCCGCGCGATCCAAGGGCGACTGAGCAATCGCTCGCGCCGTGTCGCGTCATCTGGAATGAATACTAAGCAGCGTGCATCAGCAGGCAACTTCCGCTTATGAAGCTGGAAAACAGGGGGGAGGGTAATCGGTACACATAAACTGGACGTATCCGTGCTTGATTCTACCTTCTCCCAAAACCGTCTCAGGGCGATCGCCTACTACAGTGCAATTGCCACGACCTCTGTGCTAACTCACTCTATGCCTGCGCGGTCGCGGCGGGGTCCCCTTCTCTTGCCAACGATCGCCTCGAAACCCGACTCAATTTCGATCAACTCCTCATCCAGAAGCCCTGCGCCACTTTGTTCTTGAATTAGGGAGAGAAAACTCTAGGATCAAAAATTCTGAGTTATAATCTTTGCGTCCGATCCATTACTCAATTTAGTATCAAGAGTACCAGCCATTAGGAGTGACCGAACAAAATGGGCTATCACGTAACCGTAAATATTTCTAATCACACCAAAGAGGATGTTAATTATGCCGAAAGCATGCATTTGTACCAAGGAGATATCGAACACGGACCGGTTCGAACCATTCCTGCCGGTAGCATGAACAAGAGGGCCTTTACCGGATATGCAAGTGGGAGTCATGAGGCTTCCGGGTACGTTAATTACTATTTTCCTGGTTCCAGTGGTTGTGTGATGAAAATAAACTATGGAACCGAGACTGCCGTCACAGGGCAGACTGATGGCTACGAGACTTACACTGCGTGTGTCTATGTTTATTGCCAAACGCCTAATAAGTATGGTTTTTCAGCTGAGTCTGCTGGATACTTTGTGGTCATGGAAAATGCGATACTGATTTCGAAGAAAAAGGGTGGTTATGATATGTACACTGCCACGCTGCATATCTACCCAGTTGGTAGCCAATACCTTACGCCTAAGGAGCCAAAACTAGCAAATCCTATCTACTATCTCTTGAATAAGACCAATAAATGGGTTCATTTACGCAATTACGTTAATTTACATCCATACGAGCTTACGAACGGAACCACCTCCATTGGACCTGGAGACCAACGAATTATTCTTGATGGCTGCCCGGGAACACAGTTTGTATCTCCCTACCCAGCTTTAACCTACAGCATTGATGAGGATCGCACTTTTCAGTTTATCCCGTCACGAAATACTGAAGGGAGTACATGGGTTCCCCCTACTATTTCGTGGCCGCAAAATCAGGGAAATTATGATATTTCCATTCAACCGATATATTCCTGCGCCGACACCTACACCCTGACTTTGACTGAAAAAAACTGAATTCTAGAGAGGGACTCCTGGCAATAGTCGGTCTGAATTGCCCGACTATTCCTCATTGATATAGCTACGATTCTACGTGACTCACCGGTGTCTCGATATTCGCCAAGTCAGGTGTTCTTTCCAGGTGGCTGTGGCTCGCCGGCTGTCTCGAATCTGGAGTATTGAGGAAGTGCGAAGAGGGGGAAGGTTTTAGCGATCGCGATCGGATGCTCCGCGCTCGGCGATCGCTCCGTAATCCGATCGCTTGTTGGAGGTACGATCCCTCGGAACTCGCTCCATCTGTTACCTGTGAAGCTAACCGGACAATCTGCGATCGGGCGAGTGTCTGAATGTCAGTTCTGGCATGGGTTTGGATGTTTCACGCCCAGAACGACAGATCCGTTTACCCTCTACATTCATTCCAACTACAACGCGGCTTACTAAGGTTGATTCGGGCGATCGCAAGCTGCGCTATGTCACATAATTGCAAGAGCGCGATCGGGCTAAATCAAGACATGAATTACTTCCAACGTGATAAGAAATCAATTCAATTTGCGACCGCGATCCTCGTCAGAGTTTTGAGAGCTTGAGACATTAATGGTGTGAGTTAAATCCCACACAACCCGAAAAATTTAGAAAGATGCGATGAGTCTAAAAAACTCCAGTTTTGACTCTATGCCATCCGTCGTTTGCAGCATTCCCTCGTTCAGCCTCTCTCAACCAGGAGCAAAACAATGACTTTCTACCTATTTGAGAACGCCTTCAACTACACCCTCGAACAAGCCACTTCCCCCAATGTCCTGGTCGGTCCACTTGGATAAGTCCTGGACGGCGGGCCCGGCAACGACCGCCTGGAGGGTTGGGACGGCAACGACAAGCTCTACGGTCATGGCGGAGACGACTTACTGTACGGCTGGGACGGCAACGACAAGCTCTACGGCGATGTCGGCAACGACACCCTCTACGGCGGCGACGGCGGCGACAGCCTCTACGGCGGTGACGGCAACGATACCCTCGGCGGGGGTGATGGGAACGACACCCTCTACGGCGACGACGGCGGCGACTACCTCTACGGCGGGCCCGGTAACGATAGCCTTGACGGCGGGGACGGCAATGACACCCTCTACGGCGGGCCCGGTGACGACAGCCTCGACGGCGGGAACGGCGATGACAAGCTCTACAGCGGGCCCGGTAATGACAGCCTCAGCGGCGGGGACGGCAACGACAGCCTTGACGGCGGGGACGGCAAAGACTCTCTCGGCGGCGGGAACGGCAAAGACGTTCTCAACGGCGGACCCGGCAACGACAAGCTCCATGGCGGAAACGGCGACGATTTACTGTACGGCTATGACGGCATCAACAAGCTCTATGGCGGGAAGGGCAACGACACCCTCTACGGTGGGAGCGGCATCGACCGCCTCTACGGCGGTCAGGGCAGCGACGTGTTGGTTGGCGGCGCCGGGGACGATACGCTGGTTGGCTTCTTCGATTACAGCAGTTCCGAGTTCGACACGCTCATAGGGGGCGCCGGCACCGATACGTTCGTTCTGGGTGTTTCCAGCACCCTGTTCTACGTTGGGTCTGGGCACGCTCGCATCACTGACTTCACCAGCAATTCGAGAGACACGATCCAGATCTTTGGCGATCTCAGCGATTACAGCCTCGACCAAAGCGTCAACTACGGGGGGGCTGCAGCTCTAGACACGGTGATTCTCCGGGGCAGCGACGTGATCGGGGTCGTGGAAGATACGACGGCAATTGCCCTAACGGCTGATTACTTTACGACGGTGTAAGCAGATCCGAGATTGCTGCCGATTTTCGCGCTGCCTCAGCTTCGCTTCGAGCCTCCGACTTCACGGTCGGAGGTTTTTTGCGCGCGCTAGGGGATTGCATCCAGCTCAGGCATTGTTAACTTAACGTTGTGCTTTGGGAATCGACACTTTTTCATATGAGTTCATATTTTTCACGAAGGTCGCGTACAAAAACTCTACCAACCCAGCGAACTGGATCGGGAGAGTCTTGCTATGCGCGATCGCTCACGCATCAATGCGCAACTCTTGGGCAGCGATCGCGATCGGGACGTCTGCGCTCTGCGATCGCACCGTAAGCCGATCGCTTGTTGGGAGTGCGAGCGTTCGGATCCCGCACCCCTTGTTACACGTGAAGCAAAACGGACTGTCTGCGATCGGACGAGCGGCTGGACATCAGTTCTGGCAGGGGTTTGAGTTGTGCACCTCCCCGCTCAATAAATACGTTTGCCCTCTACCTTCATCCCAACGGCAAAGCGACCTGCGCTGAGATTCGCGCGATCGCAGGCTGCCATGTGTCACTTAATTTCAAGAGCGCGATCGGTCTAATAACAAGACACGAATTGCTCCTGAGGTGAGAAAAAATCAATTCAATTAGCGACCGCGATCCTCGTCAGAATCTTGAGAGCTTGCAACACTAATGGTGTGAGTTGAATCCAATGTAAACCGACCAAATTTAGAAAGATGCGATGAGTCTAAATCGACTCCAGCTTCTGACTCTATGCTATTCATCGTTTGCAGTATTCCTTCGTTTAGCCTCTTTTTACCAGGAGCAAAACAATGATTTACATCCAGTCGATCGACATCGAAAGTGCCTTCGGCGAGTATCACTTTTACGGCAAGGACGGCAACGACGTCCTCGAAGGCGGTCAAGGCAACGACCGCCTGAATGGCGGGAACGGCAACGACGGCCTGTATGGCAGGAATGGCGACGACCGCCTGAATGGCGGCAACGGCCACGACTTGCTTGTCGGCGGGAACGGCAACGACGTGCTGTATGGTGACAACGGCGGCGACCGCCTGTATGGCGGGGACGGTATCGACTTCCTTGCCGGCGGGGACGGCAACGACCACCTGTATGGGGGGACGGCAACGACTTGCTATATGGTGACAACGGCGACGACCGCCTGTATGGCGGGGACGGCAACGACCGCTTGCATGGGGGGAACGGCATCGACCACCTGTATGGTGGGAACGGCAACGACCACCTGTATGGCGGGGACCACAACGACTTGCTGTATGGCGGGAACGGCAACGACTACCTGTATGGCGGGGACCACAACGACTTGCTGTATGGTGAAGATGGAAACGACTATTTGTTCGGCAACGACGGCGCAGACCGCCTGCTCGGTCAGGACGGCGACGACCGCCTGCATGGCGGGAACCTCAACGACCGCCTGCTCGGTCAAAACGGCAACGACGTCCTCGACGGCGGTCAAGGCAACGACCGCCTGTATGGTGGGAACGGCAACGACTACCTGTATGGCGGGAACGGCAACGACGTCCTGTTCGCCGGCCAGGGCAGCGATTGGCTGATTGGCAACGCCGGAGACGATACGCTGATTGGCTTCGGCGACAGCAGTTCTGAGTACGACGTGTTGCTTGGTGGTAGCGGTACCGATACGTTCGTTCTGGGCGATCTCGACGGCGTGTTCTACCAGGGGGACGGTCACGCCCAAATTCTTGACTTCACCAGCGATTCGCTTGCTATCGAAGACACGATCCAGATCCACGGCGATCTCAGCGATTACAGCCTCGACCAAAGCGTCAACTACGGGGGGGGTGCAGCTCTAGACACGGCGATTCTCCTGGGCACCGACTTGATCGCGGTCGTGGAAGATACAACGGCAATTGCACTGACGGCTGATTACTTTACAACGGTGTAACCTGAGTCGAAAAGGCTGCCCATCTGGGCGCTGTTTCAACTTCACTTCGAGCCTCCGACTTACGCTTGAGGGCTTTTTGCACGCGCTCGGGGATTTGCATCCAGCTCAGGCATTGTCAACTTTCAGATGTGATTCAGGAATCAACTTTTTATATATGACTTTTCTCGTTATTTTTTGGCGAGTAAAATCGGCAGGTCTTGGAAGCGCTCGAAAGCCTTATTATCCAGTTGTGCGATCTCAATAGCCCCAGCCTGTTGGGTATCACACAAGCCTTGGAACCCCTGGTGTGCAATTGTTTGTGCAATTGTTGCAGACTTGACGGGAAAAGCCAGATCCAGATCCATATAAGTTCATGTTTCCCTTGAAGGGTGCCTACCAAAATCTCTCAACCCAGCGAACAGGATCGGTAGATTCGTTCTATGCGCGATCGCTCACGCATTCGTGCGCTACTCCTGGGAAGCGATCGCGATCGGGACCTCTGCGCTCGGCGATCGCTCCGTAAGCCGATCGCTCGTTGAGGGTGCGAGTGCTCAGATCTCGCGCCCCCTTGTTACCCGTAGGGCAAACTGGACCGCCTGCGATTGGATGAGCGTCTGGATGTCAGTTCTGGCAAAGGTTTTGCTTTTGCACGTCCCGGCACGACAGATCTGTTCGCACTCTGCATTCATCCCAACTTCAACACGACCTGCGCCGGTTGATTCGGGCGATCGCAAGCTGCCAGGTGTCACTTAGTTGCAGGGGCGCGATCGGGCTAAAAACAAGACAAGAATTACTCCTGACGCGAGAAGAAATCAATTCAATGTGCGACCGCGATCCTCGTCAGAATCTTGAGAGCTTGCGACACTAAGGGTGTGAGTTGAATCCCACGCAACCCAAAAAAATTGTAGAAAGTTGCGATAGGTCTAAACCGACTCAAGCCTCTGACTCTATGTTATTCGTTGTTTTCTATCTTCCCTCGCTCGGACTCTTTTAACTAGGAGTAGAACCATGACTGACTACCCACTGGAGAAAAACCACCTACTTATGGAGAAAGACCACCCACAACCGGAGGAAAACACTTCACCGGAGAACGTCCTTAAAGACTCCCTCAGAAAAGTCTTCCTTGGATATTTCCTGGAAGGTGGGGACGGCAACGACCGCCTGGACGGTGGGGACGGTGACGACACACTCTACGGTTATGGCGGTCACGACGTATTGCTCGGCGGGAACGGCGATGACTACATCGATGGCGGGGACGGCTACGACTTACTGTACGGCGAGGACGGCAACGACACTCTCATCGGTGGGGACGGTGATGACGAAATGTACGGCGGGAACGGCGACGACTACATCGACGGCGGGGACGGCTACGACTTACTGTACGGCGAGGACGGCAATGACTCGCTCGACGGGGGCGACGGCGACGACTACCTATTGGGCGGGAACGGCAACGACACCCTCCGCGGCGGGAACGGCAACGACTACCTAAGCGGCGGGAACGGTGACGACGACCTAAGCGGCGGGAACGGTGACGACACTCTCTTCGGCGTGTCCGGCGACAACACCATCGACGGCGGGTTCGGCAACGACACCCTCAATGGCGGGTATGGCAACGACACCCTCAACGGCGGGTTCGGCAACGACACCCTCGACGGCGGGAACGGCGACGACACCCTCTACGGCGGGCTCGGTAACGACACCCTTTACGGTGGGCACTTCAAAGACACCCTCTATGGCGGGGTCGGCAACGACTTCCTGGATGGCGGGGTCGGCAACGACTTCCTGGACGGCGGAGCAGGCATCGATACGGTCAGTTATCGTTACTTGTACGTTGGCGGCACCTTCGACCTGACGACCGAAGTTGCTAGCTTGCCCCCTCTTGACGATGGCGTCGAGGTCATTGCCAATTTTGAGAACATCTACACGGGCTACGGCGACGATACCATCATCGGAAATGCTGCTGGTAACGTAATTCGTGGCGGTGATGGGGACGACATAATGTCCGGTCGGGATGGCAACGACTTGCTGTTCGGTGAAGACGGCACCGACAATCTGTTCGGCGAGGATGGCAACGACTTGCTGTTCGGCGATGACTGCATCGACAATCTCTACGGAGGGGACGGCGACGACTTCCTGGACGGCGGGAGCGGCGACGACAATCTCTCCGGCGGGAACGGCGACGACCGCCTGCATGGCGGGGATGGCCGCGACCGCCTGGGCGGCGAGTATGGCGACGACCGCCTGAACGGCGGGAACGGCGACGACTTCCTGTCCGGTGATAATGGCAACGACGAACTGAACGGCGGGAACGGCGACGACTTCCTGTCCGGCGATACCGGCAACGACGAGCTGAACGGCGGGAACGGCGACGACCGCCTGTACGGCGCGCAGGGCAACGACGAGCTGAGTGGCGGTGCCGGGGACGATTGGCTGCTTGGCTTCGGTGACAGAGCCGGTGACAGAATCGAGTTCGACACGCTCACAGGCGGCGCTGGCAGCGATACATTCGCCCTGGGCTATCTCGGCAGAGTGTTGTACTTGGGTTTAGGGTATGCCAGCATCACTGACTTCAGCAGCAATCTCGAAGACACGATCCAGATCCTCGGGAATCTCAGCGATTACAGCCTTGACAAAAGATTCAACTACGGGGGAGCTGCAGATCTAGACACGGAGATTCTCTGGAACGGCGACAGAATTGGAATCGTGCAAGATACGACGGCAATTGCCCTAACGGCTGATTACTTTACGACGGTATAACCGGAGTCGAGGCAGTTGCCCATCTCAGAGTTGTTTCAGCTTCGCTTCGAGCCTCCGACTTTACCTTCGGAGGCTTTTTGCATTCGCGCAGGGATTGCGCCCAGCTCCGGCATAGTTAACTGAACGGCGTGCTTCAGAAAAGCGACAGTATTCATAATTCATATGAGTTCATGTTTTCCTCAAAGTTGGGGTTCCGAAAACCTCCCGACCAGCTCGCTAGGCCGGGAGAACCACACTATGGGCGATCGCGGGCGGCGGCGCTCAACTCCAGGGACGCGATCGCGATCGGACTCTCGGCGATCGCCTTACTGGTTTCAGAGGTTAGAACCGGGCGAGATCGTCTGAATTGGTTTATCTCGATGCTTCCGGTAGATCTGGAAATCGCTATCGAGGGTGAGAATAGCACTTTTGTCAAATTGTTCTGCCATTCTCACCAGGCACGCATCTGCCAGCGACATCGGCACTGATTGGTAGCGTTCGATTCAGTCTCGAATCTGTTCCCGTTCCTCCCCGAGATCGAATGCAACTGCGATCGCACCGTTGGCGAGTAAGTCTTTCACTGCCGCGCGGGCGACCGGGCGAACGCGCAACAGAAAACGCGCAACAGAAACAGTGCCTCCGACAACACGGATTCGCAGGTCAGCAGGGGCGGTTCGATTTCCGCCCATTGTAAAGTCGCCCATTGATGATGGCGATCGCGGCGGTTCAGCAATGCGACGAGCGGTCCGGTGTCGAGAATTGACCGGCGTTTCATCGTGCATCGTACCCCTCCATATACGCCTCATTTGCTGCCAGATCTTCGGGCCCGTCATTGATGCAACCGACCCACGGTTTCGCCAAGTCCAACACAGATCGGGTTCGTGCGTTAGCGTTGGGGACATCTCGATCGTTTGCCTGATGCAGTTTGGCTTCCAGAAGGTTGCGTTCCTCATTGGATAGTGTCTGTACGAGCTGGGCGATTGCCTCGACAATCTTGACATTCATGCTTTGACCACCTCCTGGCTGCACTCAGTTGGTTCTAGGCTATCGCGATTGACCCTCTCAAAACCTGTGATATCAGCAGCCGAAACAGGGAATCGGCGGCTTTCGCAGCGACACGTGTTGATTGCCTGCGATCGCTCGTGCCATACTGCGCCACCTGCAATGACTGCCGAGCCAGCACATGGCAGCCAGAATTTTCCGCTTGCCAATTTTAAAAGCATGGGGTTTAATCAGTACATATGAACTGGTAATATCCGTGCTTGCCTCTCCCTTCCTCCAGCAGGGTCTCAGGGCGATCGCCGTACTGCAGTGCGATTGCCGCGAGCCTTGTGCCATCCCGCTTTATGCCTGCGCGATCGCGGCGGGGTTCCCTTCCCCTGCCGACGACCACCTCGACGCACAGCTCGACCTCAATCAACTCCTCATCCAGCATCCCAGCGCCACGTTTTTCTTGAGGGTAGAGGGAGACTCCATGGTCGGCGCTGGCATTCACTCCGGCGATTTGCTCGTGGTCGATCGGGCTCTAGAACCTGCGGACGGCAGGGTGGTCGTGGCTGCGCTCGATGGCGAGCTAACGGTCAAGCGGCTGCGCTTCCTGCGCGGTCGCCCCCATCTGGTGCCGGAGAACCCCAACTACGACCCACTCCCGGTCGGGGAAGACTCCGACTGTCACATCTGGGGCGTCGTTACTAACGTCGTCCATACGCTCTGATGTTGGCACTAGTAGATTGCAATAACTTTTACGTTTCCTGCGAGCGCGTGTTCGACCCGCGTCTGGCCCGGCGACCGGTGGTGGTGCTGTCCAATAATGATGGCTGCATTGTGGCGCGATCGCCGGAGGTTAAGGCACTCGGGATTGCCATGGGAACCCCGTTTTTCAAGGTGCGCGCTCTGGTCCGGCAGCACGACATCGCAGTGCTGTCGTCAAACTACGCGCTCTACGGCGATATGTCGGCGCGGGTGATGACGGTGCTGGAGGACTGCGCGCCGCAAGTGGAGGTCTATTCCATCGACGAGGCGTTTCTAAATTTTGCGGGCTTTGCACGGCACAATCTAGCCGCATACGGGCAGTGGGTGCGAGCGCGAGTGCGGCAGTGGACGGGCATCCCGGTATCGATTGGTATTGCCCCGACCAAAGTACTGGCGAAGCTGGCCAATCGCGTGGCAAAGCGATCGCTAGAGGGCGTGTGCGTGCTCGAAGGGAATGACGAGTTGCTGGAGGCAACAGCCGTTGAGGATATCTGGGGCATCGCAAAACGCTGGGGCAAACGACTGCGATCGCGTGGCATTCGGACGGCACTGGAGCTGCGCGACGCGCCGGAGGCGGTGGTCCGGAAGGAGATGGGGGTCATCGGCGTGCGTCTCCAGCTGGAATTGCGGGGCATTCCTTGTCTGTCACTGGAGCTAGTGCCACCACCGAAACGCGAGACCTGCGTGTCGCGATCGTTCGGGCGACCGGTGACGGAGTTGGCGGAGCTGCGAGAGGCGATCGCGGCGTACGCCAGTCGATTGGGGGAGAAACTGCGCCGTCAGCAACAAGCAACCGAAACGTTGCTGGTCTTTACTCGGGCTCGGCCGCACGGGTCCAAGGGAAGCTCGGTCGTGCTGTCGCTGCCAATGGCAAGCAACCATACCCCGACGCTCTTGCACTACGCCAACCGAGGTATAGCAGCGCTCTTCCGTCCGGGTTCCACGTATGTGAAAGCGGGCGTGGTGGCGCATGGTCTGGTGACGGAGTCCCGGGTACAGGGCGATCTATTTGTCGCAGCCGAGGGAGAGCGCGATCGCGATTTGATGCAGGTACTGGACGAAATCAATCGGCGCTGGGGACGCGGGACAATTGGCTTCGCGGCAGCCGGAGTTCAGCAACAGTGGCGCATGAAAGCAGGAAGGCGATCGCCGCGCTACACAACGTCTTGGGCGGACCTGCCGATAGCACGAGGTTAGGGTTTGTTAGTATAAAACGCGAAGGTTGAAGACCGGATAAGCCTGCTTTCTATGCGTAGCATGAGTGTCGGGAGCACGTCACAACCTTTCCAACTTCTTCCGTGAGGGTATTTCTGCAGGAAGACTGGCAGGCACTGCAAATTATCAAAGAGTTTCAACGGATTTTTTTGTCATGTATAACAATGCGAGGAACGGCAGAATTTCAGGGCTAAATGCGGTAATTTTCATTGCCAACGACTTTGAAGGACAATGCAAATTCTACGAGGAAACACTGGGTCTTGAATTGGCTTCACGGCAAGAGGATGCAGCTTTTTTTAAGATTGGAAATCAAACTCTCGGAATTTTCGCACGTAGTCATCATCCGGAGGGAACTAAGCGTCTTGGTGATGCCACTCACGGCATTTCTCATTTGGAATTTTTGCTTGCAGAAGCAGATCTAGAAAAAACTATTGCTAAGCTTAAGGCAACAGGGGCTCATGCATATGGAGACAACTTTGCCGACGCAGACGGGAATCTTTTTCATTTCAAGCACTGACCCATCGGAAGACTATCATATTTTTTTCGCATACGCGAGAGGGTGGCTCCCTGACATCTTCGTCACGACCTCATATTATCAATAGTTATATTTGTTGGGTTTCCTTGCACCGCTAAAAAGGTTTTAACCCGTGTCAAGGAAGCTGATGATAGCTTAACATTCTTGCCTGAGTCGATCCTCCCGTAACAGGGCAGTAACAGAAGTTTTGTCGGACAAAGATGCGCGGTTCGACGTTGTCGGAGTCGAAGCAGATAATATCAACTTCTTGCCGCGATCGCGGCTTGCTAGTTTGCAGCATTGCGCGCAGCAACTGTCATGCGATCGCCTTGTTGGTTTCAGCGGTCAGAACCGGGCAAGATCGCCTGAATTGGCTGGTCTCGGTGCTTGTGAGAGATCTGGAAGTCGCTATCAAGAGTGAGAATGGCACTCCGGTCGAATTGTTCCGCCATCCTCGAGCCTGTAAAGTGTTTTTGTTTAGAGAGTATCTATACTGCCCGAGATTCACTCGCTTACACAAAAAACTTCACCCCCTCCATCCTGTTACATCGCTCAATCTACCCGAGCATCCAAATCACAGCGATCGATGTTTACTTATGCTCATGGCAACTGAAGAATTTCCCGATTGGCTTGGCTATTGTGTTATTTCGTATTCACTCGTGCTGATTGTTCTGTCTATTGTCAGAACCAGAGACCCCTGGACGCCGCTCCATGAAGCGGCTCGCAAAAATGACCTGAACACCGTGCAGTCCCTTCTCAATCGAGGCGTAGCTGTAGACCTCCGTAAAGATGGAAATCTCCGTAATCCTACCCCGCTCAGTATCGCAGCGCAGTACGGACACGATCAAATTGTCCGGCTGTTGCTCGAAAACGGGGCAGACGTCACTCAGGGAGCGGGTGTCGCCCAGGATCCCCTTCTGTTAGCCGCAGTCCATCA
This sequence comes from Rubidibacter lacunae KORDI 51-2, assembly GCF_000473895.1. Classification (NCBI taxonomy): domain Bacteria; kingdom Bacillati; phylum Cyanobacteriota; class Cyanophyceae; order Chroococcales; family Aphanothecaceae; genus Rubidibacter; species Rubidibacter lacunae. Next base: position 12,952 of record NZ_ASSJ01000042.1, read on the forward strand.
CCAAAAATCGACCGTTGAAATGCTTTTAGCATGGAGGGCACAGCGCAGCCTTCATTTTGCCGTGTTACATGGAGATTTAACTGCTGTGGCAGTCTTCCTATCTCAAGGTGTTGATGTAAATGGAAGGCGTCATGAAAATAGAACGCCGCTTCATTTTGCGGTTCTATCCGGCGACAGAGCTACTCTAGAGCGGTTGATCGTGCACGGGGCAGATGTCAATGCTCAGGATTTGAAAGGGCATACACCTCTAATGACTGCATTAAAGCAGGACCAACTCATCGCTTTTCAAACATTACTCGACAGTGGCGGGCGACTTTATCCCCAAAAGGAGGCTTCAAATTTGCTGCATGAGGCGGCCCGATCGAATGCAGTCAACATCACCGATTGGCTGGTTAGCGTAGGATACAGCGTGAATCAACGCGACTTAGATAATGAAACACCACTTCATTCTGCAGCAAGAATGGGTAGCGCTGCGGTCGCCAATTTCTTAATTAAAAATGGAGCTGAATTGGATGTGGCCAATATCTCTCGAGGAAGAACTCCGCTTCATTGTGCAATTTCATTCGGAAGGGTTAACCTCGTTCAAATTTTAGTAGATGGTGGAGCGGATATCAACGCTTTCGATAAGTCATGGGCAACACCCCTTTTACTGGCTGAAGAAGGGTGCTACGAGCAATGGAGAAATATTCCAATCTTGAATATTTTGTACAGAGACATCAAAGCAGAGGAGAGTAGAAAGATATATTTATTCCTAAAAAGCCGTGGTGCAATACGGGGCATGGGACGTATGGACGAAGATTTTTAAACCCCATCCTAAAGGGTAGGCTTCCTGAACTAATCCAAGACCATTGACGCCGATACCCGCGCACTCGTCAACCGCCTGGTGCTGGAGCGTATTTCCATAGATGGAATTGCTCGCGTCGCGCAGGTTTACGGGCAATGGATTCAGGATTATAGCAACGCGCAGTAAGGCGCAGACGCAGTGGAATGGCGGACTTGTCCAGCAGCCAGTAGCAAACCCAAGCGCATCGATTTCTACAGCTCAGTGTTCCTTTCTATATCACCGTCAAGGTTACTGTAATCGCCGCAAAGTTTGCTGATGCTGCAGCATTGGCGTAGCAAATCCATGCGATCGAGTCAGCTACTTACGCCCACATCAACCCAAGCTGCCATCTGCTCCTTCCCTATCAACCTTCGAGGCGATCTCGAGACATTCACATAACTCAGTCATGGTCGATGTTGAGTAGAGCCAAGCGATCGTGCAGCCAGCGCACGCCGAGTTCCCCGAGCACCGCTGCCGCGTTGGGGAAACCGCGATCGCTTGCCTGCCGTAGTTTGGCGTCCAGAAAGTCGCGTTCCTCCTTGGGCAGTGTCTGCACTAGCTGAGCGATCGCGTCAACAAGCTTGGCATTCATGCGCTGACCCTCTCCAGGGTTGCACTCAACTGGCTCTAGGCGATCGCGATCGCCTCTCATGCTGCTGCTAGGTGGGCGCGACCAGCTGTCTGGCTTGTCTGCTGCAGGGAGATCCGTGGGGTTCGATGCGGGGCGGCAAGCTTTCTGGTTGAGGTGCGTCGGGTTTACTTGGCGAGAAGCTCGACGCCGCGTCGCTAGCAACGACGCGTGGGCGCACAAACATGGGTCAACCTCGGCAGCAACTGGATTAGAAGTACAGGTCGGCAACCCGCTCGGCAAGCTCGCGAACGTCGGGCTCAGCCCGATTCGTCAGGACAATAACCGTCAGCTGCTTCTCAGGAATACGCAGGATGAAGTTGCGAAACCCCGACGTGCTTCCCCCATGATGGTGCCGAGTGCTGCCGTCATACTCATCGATGTGCCAGCCAAAGCCATAAGTCCCTAGCGAAGGCGTAAACATCTGTCGCTTCAGGCCGGGCGAGATGAGGCCTTCGCTAGACAGCGCCTGGTCCCAGAGATAAAGGTCGTCGAGCGAGCTGTAGACACCGCCGTCGCCCAGAACCGCGCTCCAGACACTCTGGTCGCTGAAGTCCACGCCATCAGCGGTCACAGTGTAGCCATAAGCCCTATTGGCAACTGTGGAGATACCCTTCTCGAAGGCAACCGTTCCGTCCATACCCAGCGGCGTGAAGATTCGCTGGTCGAGAAACTCTGCGAATGTCTGTCCGGACATTTTCTCTACGATCGTCGCCAGAACGGCATAGCCCGAATTACTGTAGCGGTACTCGCTGCCCGGCGGGAAATAACCGGACTCGGCATTCACCATCAGCCGCAGCACGTCCACATCGTGAACCTGCTCGCCATCGGCCGGGACCATAGGCTCGTAGTCCGGCATGCCGGACTGGTGGCGCAGAACCTGCTCGACTGTGATGTCTTTTGCGTAGTCGTTAACCGACGGATAGAGCTCCCCCAGGGTCGTATCTAGCGATAGCTTGCCCTCGTCAACGAGCATTAAAATGGCTGTGGCGGTGAACTGCTTGGTTAACGACGCCAGCCGGAAATTTGTTGAAGAGCGAACCGGTACCTTGGTGGCCATGTCCGCGGCGCCGTAGGTTCGAGTAAGCACCTTCTGGCTATCCTGGATGACCAACACGGCGGCGCCCGGCAACGTGGGGTCGTCGTAGGGGGCAAAGAGTTCATCCACGGCCTCGCCGGGATCTCCACCGCAGGCAGACAGTACAACGGCGAAAGCCGCCAGGCAAAGGCTTCTTACGGTCATGATGAATTCTCCATCGGGGGCGTTCGGATAACGGCGCGCAGAACTCGCCACGGGAAAAGCGGACAGGCCGGTCGTGACGACGCGATCGTCGTCGATATTAACGATATACACTTCGCCTAAGCGAAGCCGAACCCATACCTCGCCGCCCGGGGTCAGGTCCTTTTTGTTTGCCACCACCATCGCCATCACCGGCGGACCTTACACGATCGCACAACGCACTCCTGCTAGGCGGATGTCGGCACCGACCAACTGAGCGTGACCCAGCGGTTGGTTCGCTGCGGCTGAGGCGGGCTTCCAGGATGTTGCGCGGAGGGCTTCCTCGCTCAGGGGCACGACAAGGGGAGGCAACCCGGCACTTGCGAGAGCGGTAGCGTTCGTACCACCGGTAAGCGATCGCCGTAACGCAGCAACACGATTTCTGTACGATGGCAAGTGCAGAGCTAGCGGGATTACTTCTGGAGACGGCGATCGTCAAACAAATGCTGGGGAAGGATGTCATGCAAGAGTCGGTGATTTACCAAGAGATTCTGGCGGAAGGGGAGGAGCGGGGTGTGAAGCGAGGCGAGCAAGCGGTGGTTCTCCGCCAGCTCGCGTGCAAGCTCGGCCCGCTTTCTCCCGATTTGAGATCGCGCGTAGAAGCCCTCTCTGTCATGCAGTTTGAAGTCCTCGGCGAAATGCTGCTCGAGTTCTCCGATCTTGCCGAGCTTCAGAGTTGGTTGCAGGCGAATGGGTAAAGTCTTGCCTCGACCGTGAAATACTCTGCGATCGCCGTCCGTAAACCGTGCCCGGGCTTGCTCGCGATGCAAAAGTCCTAGATGAATGGAGTAAAGCGATCGCATTGAACTTCATCAACTATGTTGAGTCGATTGCCAAACCTTAGCGTGTATGCATAGTAAGATGTCCCTCGTCACCGAGTCAGGGCATGGCAGGACAACAAAAAGTTTGAAGCTGACTTTCCAGATGTTGAAGTTCGCCCTCATGAGAGTGGAGTGCGAAACTTGGAGATTTGGAGATGGCCTTCCAAGGGTCAAGTCCGGCTCTCCCGAATATCAAAGATGATCTCGGGAAAGCGATCGATGACTCTCAGAGGTTCATGGGCTGACACTCCCGATACTGATTGACTGACAAAAGTTTGCCTGAAATCGCCAGAA
>NZ_ASSJ01000043.1 GCF_000473895.1 Rubidibacter lacunae KORDI 51-2
TCAGGTCGCTGTTCCTACTTCTAGAATCCGATACTCACATTTTCAATTTGGTATCAGGCATTGTTTTGCTCGCGCTTGAAAAAAGGCTGAACGATTTCAAACTGCAAACAACGGACAGCATAGAGTCAGAAGCTGGAGTTGTTTTGACTCATCGTATCCTTCTACATTTTGTCGTGTTGCTTAGAATTCAACCCACACCATTAGTGTCGCAAGCTCGCAAGATTTTGACGAGGATCGCGGTCGCATATTGGATTGATTTCTTCTCACGTCGGGAGTAATTTGTGTCTTGTTTTTAGCTAGATCGCGCTCTTGCAATTCAGTGACATATGGCAGCTTGCGATCGCTCGAATCATTGCGCGCAAGACGTGTTGAAGTTGGGATGAATGGTGAGGGTAACGCAACTATCGGGTAGGGAGGTGCACAATTCAATCCCCTGTTAGAACTGCCTTCCGGACGCTCTTTCCACCGCAAGCAGTCCGGTTTGCTTCACGGGTAACGGGTGGTGCGAGATCCGAGTGCTAGCATCTCCAACAAGCGATCGCACTGGAATGCGATCGCCGACCGACGAGCGCAGAGAGTCCGATCGCGATAGCTACCGCAAGAGTTGCATCCAGGTCAACGAGATTCACCGAACTGTCCTGGTATGGGTATGGTTGCAGGAGATTGGGTACCGAATTAGGCAACCGGTCGATCGGCTGAAGCAAGGTTTGCTGTCGGACTACTAGCTAGAGCAACTCAAGCGAGCATCGATTGCTCTGGCTTTTGGGTAAGCCTTGAAATAGGGGATAATTTTCAAGATCGCGCTGTGCAAACGCATACTAGGTATCTTGGCTCGAGTTTCGCAACAAACGCCGCTCGATCCGGGTTTTTGCAAACGAAAAACAAAGTTCTGGCGCTCAAGCGCGCTGAAACTCATCTACTGTCGTGAAGTCGAAATTAGTATGCGTTTGCCTTGCAAGAGCACGCCGCTCAGTTGACCAGGTCTGGGCTGGTTGCAATCCCCGAGCGCATGGGAAAAATGCCTCCAACCGCACGATCTGAGACTCCAAGCGCAGCTGAAACAGCGCCGAGATGTGCAGCTGCCTCAACTCCGGTTACACCGTCGTAAAGTAATCAGCCGTCAGGGCAATTGCTGTCGTATCTTCCACGACCCCGATCAAGTCGCCGCTCAGGAAAATTGCCGTGTCTAGAGCTGCAGCCCCCCCGTAGTTGGCGCTTTGGTTGAGGCTGTAATCGCTGAGTTCGCCGTGGATCAGGATCGTGTCTTCGATGGCAGGCAAATCGATGGTGAAGTCAGTGATGAGGGCGTGCCCCGACCCCAGGTAAAAGACGCCGCCGAGATCGCCCAGAACGAACATATCGGATCCGGCGCCGCCCGTCAGCGTGTCGTACTCGGAACTGCTGTCGCCGAAGCCAATCAGGATATCATCCCCGGCACCGCCGTACAGCTCGTCGCTACCGTCCTCACCGTAGAGGCGGTCGTTGCCGTTCTGACCGTACAGGAAGTCGTTGCCGTTCCCGCCGTAAAGAGAATCGTTGCCGTGCCAGGCGTACAGGGAGTCGCTACCGTTCCCGCCGTACAACTCGTCGCTGCCGTTCCCGCCGTACAACTCGTCGCTGCCGTCCTGACCGTACAGGAAGTCGTTGCCGTCTTCACCGTAGAGACGGTCGTTGCCGTCTTCACCGTAGAGGCGGTCGTTGCCGTTCCCGCCTTCGAGGCGGTCGATGCCGTTCCCACCGTATAGGAAGTCGTCGCCGTCCTCGCCGTACAGGTAGTCGTCGTCGTCGCCACCTTCAAGGCGGTCGATGCCGTTCCCGCCGGACAGTCGGTCGTCGCCATTCCCGCCATACAGTTCGTCGTTGTCGGCATGACCGTACAAGAAGTCATCGCCGTTCTCTCCGTACAGTTCGTCGGTGCCGTCATGACCGTACAGGCGGTCATTGCCATTCCCGCCATACAGCTCGTCGTTGTCGTCATGACCGTACAGTCTGTCATTGCCGTCCCAAGCGTACAGGAAGTCGTCGCCGTTCCCGCCATACAGGTCGTCGTTGCCGTGCCAAGCGTACAAACGGTCGTCGCCTTCATGACCGTACAGTATGTCGTTGCCGTCATGACTGTACAGCAAGTCGCTGCCGCTCCCGCCGTACAGTCGGTCGTCGCCGTTCCCGCCATACAGTTCGTCGACGCCGTCCTCGCCGTAAAGGGAGTCGTTGCCGTCCCCGCCATACAGTCTGTCGTTGCCGTCCTCACCGTTCAGGACGTCGTTGCCGTCCTCACCGTAGAGTCTGTCACTGCCGTCCTCACCGTTCAGGACGTCGTTGCCGTCCCGACCATACACGGAGTCGTTACCAGCACCGCTCACAATAAAGTTTTTAGCAGCATTTCCGATGATGGTATCGTGACCCTTGCCCGTGTAAATGTTCTCGAAGTTGGCAATGACCTCGTCACCGTCGCCCGGCATGCTGGCAACTTCACTCGTCAGGTTGTAAGTGCCGCCACTTAGCCAGCCAATATAACTGAGCGTATCGATGCCTGCTCCGCCGTCGAGGTAGTCGTTGCCGCTCCCGCCGTCCAGGAAGTCGTTGCCGTTCCCACCAAACAGAAAGTCGTTGCCGTCCTGACCGAGCAAGTAGTCGTTGCCGTCCCGACCGTACAGGAAGTCATTGCCGTCCTGACCGTACAGTTCGTCGTTGCCGTTCTCGCCGTCCAGGAAATCGTTGCCGTACCCGCCGAACAATTCGTCGTTGCCGTCCCCGCCGTACAAGGAGTCGTTGCCGAACTCGCCCATCAGCACGTCGTAGCCATTCCCGCCGTACAGGTCGTCGTTGCCGGTCCCACCATTCAGTAAGTCGCTGCCGTCCCCGCCAAACAGGTAGTCATCGCCGGAGTAACCGAGCAGGAAGTCGTTGCCGTCCCCGCCAAACAAGAAGTCGTTGCCGTCCCCGCCGTGCAGGATGACGCCGCCGCCCAGTACGAACGGGGTATCATCGCCGCCCGAGTCGTACTTGAGATAGTTATCGTTTCCCGATCCGCCGTCGGCGTTTTCGTTGGTGACGTTGGAGGCGATCGCCAGGATGCCAATACCATCCCTCCCGGCGTATGAGCCAATGCTGCTGAAGGTGACCGGATTCCGGTTGATGACGGCTCGGGTTTGAATGATGGTGTCGGTGTCGCCTGGGGCTATGCCGCGCCCCCAAAAGATCGGGTTTTCAAGCCAGGATTCCTGGGAGACGGAGAAATCTGCATGGTAAGCAATCATAGTTTTTCTCCTGGTTGAAAGGGGCTGAACGAGCCGATACTGCAAACCACGAATGGCATCGAGTCAGAAGCTAGAGTCGTTTTAGACTCATCACATCTGTTTAGATTTTGTGGTGTTGCTTGGGATTCAACTCACACTCTTAGTGTCGCAAGCTCGCAGGAATTTGACGAGGATCGCGGCCGCAGTTTGAAATGATTTCTTCTTAAATCGGAAGTAATTCGCATCTTGTTCTTAGCCCGATCGCGCTCTGGCAATTCAGTGACACAGGGCAGCTTGCGATCGCCCGAATCACTCGGCGATGGTCGCTTTGCAGTTGGGGTGAATGTAGAGGGCAAACGGATCTATCGCGCAGTTCAGTGCATAATTCTAACCCCTCAGCACTGATGTTCAGACGCTTTTTCGATCCCAGACAGTCTGGTTTGCTTCACGGGTAACAGGTGGTGAGAGATCCGAGCGCTCGCAGCCACAACAAGCGATCGCACTGTAATGCGATCGCCGAATACAGATCGTCAGATCGCGATCGCTCGCAGTCGTTTCTCTAACAGGTGCTGGTGAGATGCCGAACCGCGATTTTTCCAGCATTTCTCCCGGCGCGAATGCAACGCGTTCCCGACTCGGGGAAGTCACAGCTCTGCTCCATTGCGCCAGTGGAAAAAACTCGACACGGCACCGTCAAGTTTCGGGAGTTGATCGCAACCAACGACAAAGCCCAATTGACCGCGCAGGACTTGCGAGCGGTTTGCGCTGGAAATTGAGGAGTATCAACGGGAAGTGAGGCCGGTAACGGTCATCGAGCGTTGTAAGTGCCGCAAGAGTCGAATTCGGCGCAACCCCATCGCCTGCACCCTGCTGGTGTGGGCGCGGTTGAAGGAGATTGCTTATCGCATCGGGCAAATGGTGTATCAGCTTAAGCAAGGTTGGTTATCGAACTACCTTATCGAGTAACTCAAACGACCATCAATCGCTCTGGCTTTTGCGTCAGTCCTGAAATAGTTTCGTTTTTCAGAATCACGCCATTAAGCTGACCATGCCCGAGCTGGGTGCAAACCCCAAGCGCTTGCAAAAGCCGCCGACTTTACGGTCGGCGGCTCGAAGCGAAGCTGAAACAGTGCCGAGATGGGCAGCCGTCTCGACTCCAGTTACACTGTCGTAAAGTAATCAGCCGTCAGGGCTATTGCTGTCGTATCTTCCACGACCCCGATCAAGTCGCTGCCCAGGAAAATCGCCGTGTCTAGTGCTGCAGCCCCCCCATAGTTGACGCTTTGGTTGAGGGTGTAATCGTTGAGAACACCGCGGATCTGGATCGTGTCTTCGATAGCGAGCGAACCGCTGGTGAAGTCAGTGATGCGGGCGTGCCCGGACCCCAAGTAGAACACGCTGCCGAGATCGCCCAGCACGAAAGTATCGGTACCTGCGCCGCCGGTGAGCGTGTCGAACTGGGAACTGCTGCTACCGAAGCCAACTAGCGTATCGGCCCCCGCACCGCCAATCAGAACGTCGCTGCCCTTCCCGCCGTAAAGGGAGTCGTTGCCGTTCTCGCCGTAAAGGGAGTCGTTGCCGTTCTCACCGTAGAGGCGGTCGTTGCCTTGCCAGCCGTACAGAGAGTCGTTGCCGTCCTTCCCGTAGAGGCGGTCGTCGCCCTTCCCGCCGTAGAGGGAATCGTTGCCGTTCTCGCCGTAGAGGAAGTCATTGCCGTTCTCACCGTAGAGGCGATCGTCGCCCTTCCCGCCGGACTGTCGGTCGTCGCCGTTCCCGCCGTACAGAAAGTCGTTTCCTTCCTGACCGTAGAGGAAGTCGTCACCGTTCCCGCCGTACAGAAAGTCGTTTCCTTCCTGACCGTACAGGCGGTCGTTGCCGTCCTCGCCGGACAGTCGGTCTGTGTCGTCGTGACCGTAGAGGAAGTCGTCACCGTCTTGACCGTAGAGGAAGTCGTTACCGTCTTGTCCGTAGAGGAAGTCGTTGCCGTCTTGTCCGAACAGGCGGTCGTTGCCGTCCTCGCCGAACAGGCGGTCGTTGCCGTCCTGACCGAACAGGCGGTCGTTGCCAGCACCGCCACGAATTTCGTTGCCAACAGCATTTCCGAAAACTCTATCGTTTCCGGAGCCGCCGTAGGCGTTTTCGATGGTGACGTTGAAGGCGATCGCCAGGTTGTCAGTGGCATCCCTCCCAGCGTATGAGCCGATGCTGCTGAAGGTGCCAGGATTCAGGTTGATGACAGCATCGCGGGTTTGATTGCTGGCGCTGATGGTGTCGGTGCCGCCGCCATCCCAAATCGTTTCCAAAAATGTCTCGTTTGTCGCCCAAGAATAGGTGGTATTGCCCGCGCGAGTGCTCGTGTTGGCACCGTACAGGGTTTGCAGTGCGGCGATGTCGTAGAGCAACAGGGTGTTCGGATGGACGCCCGGCATGTCGGGATGGTTGTTATAGGACATGGCCGTGTACTTACGGCTGTCTTCCGATACGGACAGCACTTGACCGTCGATCCCTTGGTTCCAGTATTCTTGCGAGGTCGTGTAGGTTTCGCTGAAGTTCAATCCGATCGTGACGTCGTTAAACCCGGCGGCAGCGTGTCCGAGCTCGTGCATCAAAACGAGATATCCCCATGAACCCTGGCTGAAGTTCGTGCTGTCGCGATCGATTACGATGATCGAACCGTTGCTGTATGGACGCGTCGCCAAACCACCGGCAACTTCGTGAGATTCGATGACACCATCGCCATCCCAGTCGTAGAAGGTTTGGGCATAGCCCCAGTCGATGTCACCGCCGGATGCAACTTCAGCGAAGGTGATGTTTGCGATTTCCTCGTAGTGGTCCATCGCGTGTTCGATCCAGGATGCTTGGGTGGCGGAGAAATCGGCGAAGTCTTGAAACTGGTCGGGATCGAAACCAGCAGGGCGACCGTCCATAAAGCTGTAGGTGATTGCTGCAGAGCCGCCGAAACCACTGCTGTTTCCGACGCTCCCGCCGGTATTCCAGTGACATCCGTTCTTGTGGAGCAGGGCTTTGACGTGGTTAGCAATCATGGTTTTGCTACTGGTTGGTAGGGACTGAGCGAGGGCAGACTGCAAACGACAAATGGCATAGATTCAGAGGCTTTTTGAAAAGTCGAGTTGCGCGACATCGGGCATATGCATCGGGGCGAGGGAATAGGACTGTGGGGGAATTTCTACAAGTTGCTCGGGGTACCCTGATACTCGGCTGTACTCTTGCCAAACAGCCTCTCAAACGCTGGAGACGTTTTAGACTCATCGCGTCTTTCTAAATTTTGTCGTGCTGCTTGGGATTCAATATATGAAGTTCCAGTGTCGCAAACTTGCAAGATCCTGACGAGGATCGCGATCGCAAATTGGCTTGATTTCTTCCCACGTCGGTAGTAGTTCGTGTCTTAATAAGAGCACGATCTCACTCCTACAGATAAGTGACACATGACAGCTAGCGAGATCGCCCAAATCACTCTGCGCAGGTTGCGTCGCAGTGAGATGAATGTAGAGAGAGAAAAGATCGGTTGCTCGGGGAGGTGCAAAGTTCAACACCTTGCCAGAACTGATATCCAGTCGCTCTCTCGATCGCAGACAGTCCAGGTTGCTTCATGGGTAACAGTTGGTAAGAGATCCGATCGCTCGCACCCTCAACAAGCGATCGCATTACAGTGCGATCGCCGAGCGCAGTTCGTCCGATCGCGATCGCTTGCAGTTGGGTCTCAGGCAAGCGTTGGTGGGGTGCCAAACCGCAAATTTCCACTATTGTTCCAAACGTGGATGCAGAGCGATCGCGACCCGGGACAGTCACAGCTCGACATCGTTGGGCTAGCGGCAAAACACCCGGCGCAGCACCAACAAGTTTCGGGAGTTTGTCGCCACCAACGACAAAACCCAGTTCTCCGCGCAGGACGTGCGTGCGATGAGCGCTGGAACATTAAGGTCTTTCACCGGGAAGTGAAGCCGGTATTTGACATCGAGCGGGATCGTTACCGCAAGAATCGCAGCCAGCACAATCCCATCGCCTTCGCCCTGCTGGTGAGGGTTCTGTTCCTGGAGATTGCCTATCGCACTGGGCAAACAGTCGATCGGCTGAAGCAAGGTTTGCTGAAGGACTTCCTGCTCGAGCTACTTAAACGACCATCAACCGCTCTGGCTGTTGCGTCAGTCCCGAAATAGTTTCAATATTCTGAATCACGCCACTATGTTGACCACGCCCGAGCTGGGTGCAATCACCCCTCGCGAGCAAAAAGCCTCCGACCGTGAAGTCGGAGGCTGGAAGCGAAGCTGAAACAGCACCGAGATGGGCAGCCGTCTCTACTCCGATTACACCGTCGTAAAGTAATCAGCCGTCAGGGCAAGTGCCGTCGTATCTTCCACGACCCCGATCAAATCGCTGCCTTGGAAAATCGCCGTATCTAGAGCTGATCCTCCCCCGTAGTTGAGGTTTTTAACGAGGTTGTAATCGCTGAAATTGCCATGGATCTGGATCGTGTCTTCGATGGCGAGAGAATCGCCGGTGAAGTCAGTGATGCTGGCGTGCCCGGACCCCAGGTAGAACACGCTGCTAAGATTGCCCAGCACGAACGTATCGGTGCCAGCGCCGCCGGTGAGCTTGTCGAACTGGGAACTGCTGCCGCCGAAGCCAACTAGCGTATCGTCCCCGGCGCCGCCACTCAGCGCGTCGCTGCCCTGTCCGCCATATAGCCGGTCGTTGCCGTCTTTACCGTACAGGAAGTCGTCGCCGATCCCACCGTAAAGGGAGTCGTTGCCGTCCTGACCGTGGAGGCGGTCGTTGCCGTCCTCACCGGATAGGACGTCGTTGCCGGTCCCGCCCCACAGTACGTCGTTGCCGTCCTTACCGTACAAAAAGTCGTTGCCGTTCTCGCCGTAAAGGAAGTCGTTGCCGCCCTGACCGTAGAGGCGGTCGTCGCCGTTACCTCCGTACAGTCGGTCTTCGCCGTTCCCGCCGTAAAGGGTGTCGTTGTCGTCCTCACCGTTAAGGTAGTCGTTGCCGCCCTGACCGTACAGGAAGTCGTTGCCTTTCCAGCCGTAAAGGGTGTCGTTTCCTTCCTCGCCGTATAGTACGTCGTTGCCGAGCCCGCCGGCAAGGCGGTCATCGCCGTTCTCACCGTATAGGGTGTCGTTGCCGTCCTCGCCGTAAAGGGTATCGTTGCCGTTCCCGCCGGCTAGGCGGTCATCGCCGCTCCCGCCGAGCAGGTAGTCATTGCCGTCATGACCGTAGAGAAAGTCGTTGCCGTCATTACCGTACAGGAAGTCATTGCCGTCCTCGCCGTAGAGGCGGTCGTCGCCGCTCCCTCCGGATAAGCTGTCCATTCCGGTCCCGCCGTACAGAAAGTCGTTGCCGCTCTGACCGTACAAGGAGTCGTTGCCGCTCTGACCGGAGAGGAAGTCGGTGCCGTCCTGACCAAAGAGGCGGTCGTCGCCGTCCTCGCCGTAGAGGCTGTCGTTGCCGCCCATTCCGTATAAGCGATCGTTGCCAGCACCGCTACGAATTATGTTCCGAGCAGCATTTCCGATGACGGTATCGATGCCATTGCCCGTGTAGATGTTCTCGAAGTTGGCAATGACCTCGTCGTAGTATCCTTGGAAGCTGGCAACTTCGGTCGTCAGGTTGTAAGTGCCGCCACCGTTCCAGTGACGGTAATCGACCGTATCGTTTCCTGCGCCGCCGTCCAGGTGGTCCTTGCCGCTATCGCCAGATAGATAGTCGTTGCCATTCCCGCCGTACAGGAAGTCTTCACCGTTCCCGCCGGAAAGGCGGTCGTGGTCGTTCCAGCCATACAGTCGGTCGTTGCCATTCCCGCCGGAGAGGTAGTCGTTGCCATTCCCGCCGGAGAGGTAGTCGTTCCCGTCTTGCCCGTATAGGGAGTCCTGGCCATCCTGCCCGTATAGTCCATCGTCCCCGCTCCCGCCGGAGAGGTAGTCGTTGCCGCTCCCGCCGAACAAGTAGTCGTTGCCATCCTCGCCGTACAGGGAGTCGTTGCCGCCCCAACCGTAGAGGCGATCGTTGCCAGCACCGGCACGAATTACATTACGTGCAGCATTTCCGTAGATGGTATCGTTGCCGTCGCCGGTGTAGATGTTCTCGAAGTTGGCAATGACCTCGTCGTAGTACCCCGGGAAGCTGGCAACTTGGGTCGTCAAGTTGTAGGTGCCGCCCCCGTTCCAGTGACGGTAAGTGACCGTATCGATGCCTAATCCGCCGTCTAGGCGGTCCTTGCCGTCCCCGCCAGACAGGTAGTCGTTGCCGCTCCCACCATACAGGGTGTCGTCGCCGTACCCGCCGGACAAGTAGTCATTGCCGTTCCCGCCGGACAGGTAGTCATTGCCATTCCCGCCATACAGAGTGTCATTACCGTCTTGACCGAACTGGGTGTCGTTACCGCCTAGTCCGTACAGGCGATCGTTACCAGCGCGGCCGAGAATGAAATTACGAACAGAATTTCCGTAGATGATATCGTTACCGGACCCGCCGTAGGCGTTTTCGATGGTGACGTTGAAGGCGATCGCCAGGTTGTCTTTGGCATTCCCCCCAGCGTAAGAGCCGATGCTGCTGAAGGCACCTGGGTTCAGGTTGATGACGACATCTCGGGTTTGATTGCTGGCGCTGATGGTGTCGGTACCGCCGCCATCCCAAATCGTTTCCAAAAATGTCTCGTTTGTCGCCCAAGAATAGGTGGTATTGCCCGCCCGCGTGCTCGTGTTGGCACCGTAAAGAGTTTGCAGTGCGGCGATGTCGTAGAGCATCAGGGTGCTGGGCTCGACGCCCGGCATGTCGGGATGGCCTTTGTAGGACATGACCGTGTACTTGTTGCTGTCTTGCCATACGGACAGCACTTGACCGTCGATCCCCTTGTTTCTATTTTCTTGCGAGGTCGTATAGGTTCCGCTGGAGTTCAACCCCATCGTGACGTCGTTAAACCCGGCGGCAGCGTGTCCGAGTTCGTGGAGCAAAGTGCCATATCCCCACGAACCTTGGCTGAAGTTCGTGCTGTCGCGATCGATCACGATGAAAGAACCGCTGCTATTCGGACGTGTTGCCAAACCGCCGGCTCCTTCGTGAGATTCGATGACACCATCGCCATCCCAGTCGTAGAAGGTTTGGGCATAGCCCCAGTCGATGTCGCCGCCAGATGTAACTTCAGTAAAGGTGATATTTGCGATTTCCTCATACTGGTCCATCGCATGTTGGATCCAGTATTTTTGAGTGGCGGAGAAATCGGCGAAGTCTTGATACTGGTCGGGATCGAAACCAGCAGGGCGACCGTCCATAAAGCTGTAGGTGATTGCTGCCGAGCCGCCCAAACCACTGCTGTTTCCGACGCTGCCACCGGTATTCCAGTGATTTCCGTTCTTGTGGAGTAGAGCTTTAACGTAGTTGGTAATCATTGTTTTGCTCCTGTTTACAAGGGTCTGAACGAAGGAAGACTGCACACGACAAATGGCAAAGAGTTTGAAGCTTGAGTCACTTTAGACCCATCGCATCTTTCTATATTCTTGTCGTATTGCTTGGGATTCAACTCACATCATTAGTGTCGCAAGCTCGCAAGATTCTGACGAGGATCGCGGTCTCACATTGGTTTGATTTCTTCTTACGTCGGGAGCAATTTGTGTCTTGTTTTTGACCCGATCGGGCTCTTATAGATGAGTGACACAGGGCAGCTTGCGATCGCCCATATCATTCAGTTCCGGTCGCGTTGCAGTTTGGATGAATTTCGAAGGCGAACAAATCTTTTGCGCAGGGAGGTGCAAAATTCAAACCCCTGCCAGCACTCATGTCCAGACGCTCGTCCGATCCCAAGCAGTCCGGTTTGCTTCGCGGGTAACAAGGGGTGCGAGATCCAAGCGTTCGCACCCTCAACAAGCGATCGCATGACAGCGCGATCGCCGAGCGCAGTTCGTCCGATCGCGATCGCTTGCAGTTGGGTCTCAGGCAGGCCCTGGTGGGGTGCCGTTCAGCAAATTTGCCAGTATTGTGCCAAGCGAGGTTTCAGAGCGATCGCGACCCGGGACAGTCACGGCTCGGCAACGGTATGCAAGCGGTAAAACACTCAGTGAAGCACCATCAAGTTTCGGGAGTTCATCGCCATCAACTACAAAGCCCAATTGGCCGCGTAGGACATGCGAGCGGTCTTTGCTGGAAAATTGAGGAGTTCCCGGGAAGTGAAGCTGAAAAGGGCATCGAGCGCTTTCAGTGCTACGAGGGGCGCATCCAGCTCAATCCCATTGCTTGCGGTTTAATGGTGTGTGCTATTGCAGTAGATGGCGTATCGTAACGGGAACATGGTAGTTCGGCTCAAGCAAGGTTTGCTGTCGGACTTCCTGCTCGACCAACTCAAACGACTATCAATCGCTCTGGCTTTTGCATCAGTCCTGAAAAACTGGCGATTTTCTGAAGCACGCCGTCAAGTTGACCATGCCCGAGCTGGATGCAATCTTCACTTGCGTGCAAAAAGCCTCCGATCGTGAAGTCGGAGGCTCGAAGCGAAGCTGAAACAGCGCCGAGATGGGCGGCGGTCTCGACTCCGGTTACACCGTCGTAAAGTAATCTGCCGTCAGTGCAAGTGCGGTTGTATCTTCCACGACCCCGATCAAATCGCTGCCCAGGAAAATCGCCGTATCCAGAGCTGAGGCTCCCCCATAGTTGACACTTTTGTCGAGGTTGTAATCGCTGAGATTGCCGGAGATCTGGATCGTGTCCTCGATGGCGAGCGAAACGCCTGTGAAGTCAGTGATACTGGCGTGCCCTGACCCCAGGTAGAACGCGCTGCCGCTATTGCCCAGAACGAATGTATCGGAGCCAGCACCGCCGGTGAGCGTGTCGAACTCGGGGCTGTTACCGTAGGCAATCAGCGTATCGTCCCCGGCACCGCCATTCAGCATGTCGTTGCCCTGACCTCCGGACAGGACGTCGTTGCCGATCTCGCCCCACAGTTCGTCGTTACTGTCCTGACCGTAGAGGAAATCATCGCCGATCTTGCCGTACAAGGAGTCTTCGCCGTCCTGCCCGTGCAGGCGGTCGATGCCGTCCCCGCCGGACAGGACGTCGTTGCCGGCCCCGCCCCACAATACGTCGTTGCCCTCATGACCGTACAAAAAGTCGTGGCCGTTCTCACCGTACAGAGAGTCGTCGCCGTTCTGCCCGAACAAGCGGTCGCCGCCGATCCCGCCGAAGAGTCGATCGTCGTCGTTCCCGCCGTATAGGGTGTCGTTGCCTTCCTGCCCGACTAGAAAGTCGTTGCCGTTCCCGCCGTACAGGGAGTCGTTGTCGTCCTGACCTTCGAGGCGGTCGTCGCCGTTCCCACCTTCGAGGCGGTCTTCGCCGTTCCCGCCGTACAGGGTGTCGTCGTCGTTCCCGCCTTCGAGGCGGTCGTCGTCGTTCCCGCCGTACAGGGTGTCGTTGCCGTCCCCACCCTCCAGGTGGTCATAGCCGGTACCGCCTTCGAGGCGGTCGTCGTCGTCGTGTCCATTCAGGAAGTCGTTGCCTTGTCCGCCCAACAGGATATCGTCACCTCGCCCGCCAAACAGCGAGTCACGGTCCTGCCCTCCATCCAGATAGTCGTTGCCGTTGCCGCCGTTCAGGGTGTCGATGCCGTCCCGACCGAACAAGCGATCGTCCCCACCGGTGCTAAAAATGCGATTCGGAGCAGCATTTCCGGTGATGGTATCGTCACCTCCGCCCGTTGTGATATTTTCGAAGTTTGCAATGACATCCTGTTCAGCCCCCCCCGCCAACCAGGCAACTTCAGTCGTCAAGTTGAAGATGCCGCCACTGCTGAAAGCATAATCGACCCAATCGTTACCTGCGCCGCCGTCGAGGTGGTCGTCGCCAGTCCCGCCATTAAGGCGGTCGTTGCCGTCCCCACCTAACAGGGTGTCGTCACCATGCCCACCATAGAGGAAGTCGTCGTCGGCACCACCCTCCAAGCGGTCTTTGTCGGCACCACCCTCCAAGCGGTCGTTGCCGGCACCACCGTAAAGAAGGTCGTTGCCGCTCCCGCCGTACAGCCGATCGTTGCCTTCCTCGCCGTACAGGAAGTCGGGACCATTCCCGCCATACAGTTCGTCGTTACCTTTCCCGCCTTTCAGGACGTCGATGCCTTCCCCGCCACTCAGATAGTCGTAGCCGTCCTGCCCGTAAAGGACGTCGTTACCGTTCTCCCCGTAGAGGCGGTCATTGCCGACCCCTCCCTCCAAGCGGTCGTTGTCCGCCCCACCGTATAGTTTGTCATCGCCGCTTCCGCCGTATAGGCGGTCGTTGCCCTCCCCGCCGGACAGGTAGTCGTTGTCGTTCCCACCGTAAAGTTTGTCATCGCCGCTTTCGCCGTAGAGGCGGTCATTTCCGTTCGCGCCGAGCAGGTAGTCGTTGCCGCCCCGGCCGAACAAGACGTCGTCGCCACCCTCGCCGAACAAGACGTCGTTGTCGTTACTACCGTAAAATTCAGTCATTGCTTTACTCCTGGTTGAAAGAGGCTGAAGGAGGGAAGATTCCAAAAGATGATGACATGGAGTCAGAAGCAGGAGTCGTTTTAAACTCCTTGCATCTTTCTACATTTCATCGTTTTGCTTGGGATTCAACTCACACCATTAGTGTCGCAAGCTCGCAAGATTATGACGAAGATCGCGGTCGCAAATTGGATTGATTTCTTCTCATGTCAGTGGGTAATTCGTGTCTTATTTTTAGACCGATCGTGCTCTGGCAAAGAAATGACACGGGGCAGCTTGCGATCGCTTGAATCATTTGACGCAGGCCTTATTAAATTTGGGATGAATGTAGAAGGCGAACGGATCTGTTGAGCGGGGAGGTGCAAAAGTTAAATCCTTACCAGAACTGAGGTCCAGACGCTTTTAAAATCGCAGGCAGTCCAGTTTGCTTAAGGGTAACAAGAAGTGTGAGATCAAGTCGCTCGCACCCTCAACAAGCGATCGCATTTCAGCGCGATCGCCGAGCGCAGTTCATCCGATCGAGATCGCTTGCAGTTGGGTCTCAGGCAGGCCCTGGTGGGGTGCCAAATCGCAAAATTTCCACTATTGTTCCAAACGTGCATGCAGGACGATCGCGACCCGGGACAGTCACGGCTCGGCAACGGTATGCAAGCGGTAAAACACTCGGTGAGGCACCATCAAGTTTCGGGAGTTCATCGCCATCAACTACAAAGCCCAATTTGCCGCGTATGATATGCGAGCGGTCTTTACTGGAAAATTGAGGAGTTCCCGGGAAGTGAAGCTGACAAAGGGCATCGAGCGCTTTCAGTGCTACGAGGGGCGCATCCAGCTCAATCCCATTGCTTGCGGTTTAATGGTGTGTGCGGTTGCAGGGGATTGCGTATCGTAACGGGAAGATGGAAGTTCGGCTCAAGCAAGGTTTGCTGTCGGACTCCCTGCTCGAGCAACTCAAACAGCCTTCACTCGCTTGGCTTTTGCGTCAGTCCTGAAAAACTGGCGATTTTCTGAAGCACGCCGTCAAGTGGACCATACCCGAGCTGGGTGCAATCTACGCTCGCGTGCAAAAAGCCTCCGACCGTGAAGTCGGAGGCTCGAAGCGAAGCTGAAACAGCGCCGAGTTGGGCAGCGGTCTTGACTCCGGTTACACCGTCGTAAAGTAATCAGACGTCAGGTCAATTGCCGTCGTATCTTCCACGACCCCGATCAAGTCGCTGCCCAGGAAAATCGCCGTATCCAGAGCTGAGGCTCCCCCATAGTTGACACTTTTGTCGAGGTTGTAATCGCTGAGATTGCCGGAGATCCGGATCGTGTCCTCGATGGCGAGCGAATCGCCGGTGAAGTCAGTGATGCTGGCGTGCCCTGACCCCAGGTAGAACACGCTGCCGCTATTGCCCAGAACGAATGTATCGGAGCCCGCGCCGCCAATGAGTGTGTCGAACTCGGGGCTGTTACCGTAGCCAATCAGAGTATCGTTCCCGGCACCGCCACTCAGCACGTCGTTGCTGTTCCCGCCTTCAAGGCGGTCGTTGCCGTTCTCGCCGTATAGGGAGTCGTTGCCGTTCCCGCCGTATAGGGAGTCGTTGCCGTGCCAGGCGTATAGGGAGTCGTTGCCGTTCCCGCCTTCGAGGTGGTCGTCGCCGTTCCCGCCGTAGAGGTCGTCATTTCCGTCCTGACCGTATAGTTCGTCGTTGCCGTCCTCACCGTAGAGGCGGTCGTTGCCGTGCCAGGCGTATAGGGAGTCGTTGCCGTCCCCGCCTTCGAGGC
>NZ_ASSJ01000044.1 GCF_000473895.1 Rubidibacter lacunae KORDI 51-2
GAGTCACATCGCCATCACGTTTCTAGTCATGAATCTGGAGCGCTGGCTCCAGCGCCAGCTCCTTTTGTGGCTTTGGACAAACTGGCTAAGGAGAAAACAGGTCTTGGAGAGATTTCTGAAGGGGGTAGCCGCTCAACTCGTCACCGAGTTAGACGCATGGCTTCCGAGAGTCTCTTGACAGTCACCATCCCTTGGTCCGGCATTTTGACTATCCTTGGGCTCCCTTTCGTCTTTTTCAGCAAGCCCCAGGTACTTCTCGAAACACCGACTGTCGAGATGGCTGAACTCCCAGAAGCAGCTTTCCCCCGTCATCGGCTCCACCGCTCCGTACAACCAGAACGCCTGGAAGCTCCACTGCGCCTACCCCACGGGCTTCACCCCAGGAGCGGTCAGTACCCGCCCGGTCTCGGTGTGTAACCCAAAGCGGCTCTCGTCCTGGCACCAGTAACGCATCCACTCGTAGTCCACCACCGATTCGACCCGGCTCTTCAGTTCCTGGGCAATGCGCTCGGGCAGTTTTTTTAAAACTCATCCACGGCATCGGCGTCTTGCTTGACGTCGACGGGACGCGGCGCCTTCAGCTTCGCCCCGAGGCGGTAGCGCACGGTATCGTGGACGGTGGAATAGGGCAGCTTCAGGTCCCAGACGGCTTCGAGCCAGGTCTGGACTTCCACATAGCTGAAGAAGCCGCGCTCGTTCTGGAGCTCTTGCTGCAATTGGGCGAGGGCATCGCCAGAGATCGCTGGCGGGCGACCGGAGCGCGGCTTGGGCTCGGTGAGGGCGCTCAAGCCGCCGCCGCGGTAGTCCCTGAGCCAGCGCGAGACGGTGACGCGGGTGCGTCCAGGAGGCAGGAGGCTGGCAACCTGGGTTGCTTGGGAAGCATGCCCCTCTTGAGCCAGTAGAGAGCCTGCAGCTTTTCCTTGACTCGGGCATTGGAGGTTGAGAGAAGGAGGGAGCGCAGTTCTTCAGCGGACTCGGCTATATCGATGTGGAGCATTCCCGGCATGATGACTCATCTCGCGAACCTGACACTTACTACTCGTATCACATTTTCCGGATTTGATATGAGATGCTCGAACCCGCTCTTCAACCGCCATATCTCATCGCGCGGCTCAGCAACTACTCATCCAACATGGTGTTTCCATCAGTTCTGACTTAGTGCTTTTCCTTACGGCGCTTGCTTAGAACGAGATCGCGATCGTTGCGCAAGACATACCATTGTTTGTTCTCACTTTGTTGGAGCGTCTTGCGATCGAGTTGTAATTGCTGTAGAGAAGCATAGTGGGCGATGAGACCTGGACGTTCTAATTCAGGGTTCCTAGCCAGCGAGCCCTGATGCACGAGCGAGTGGTGCCAGATCAAAATGTCCCCTCGCTGCCCGACAAACTGTCGCGGTTCGATACCCGAGTGCGCGATCGCATCTTGGTATGCGGGGGTTACAAACGCCTCTGCGTACCGCGGCCAGCCCGGTGTATCTCGCTGCTCGGGCTGTAGATACTCCCAAACCAGTTCGCGTCGCATTGGGGGCCATTTTTGGGAACCTGGAATGTACTCAAATGGGCCGCTTTCGGGGTGAATGGAGTCGAGCGCAATCCAAACAGCGACATATTCGACGTTCGTATAGGCGGGCTTGAGGTAGTAATCTTGATGCCAGGTTCGCTTCGTGGTTTGCAATCCAGACAGCGTAAGAAATAGCCCCATCTCTCGGCCGATCAGCTTCTTCAGTAGCTTCATCAGGGGGGTGTACAGTGCTACCGCGCGCATTTCCGGCACAGCCATGTAAGATCCGCCCCAGACCGAGAACTCGGGATCCTTGATGGCTCGCCGCTTTTCCAGGTACGCCGCAGTCAATGCTTCGGGCACAAATCCCGGCTTGATTAAGACCCCTTCCTCTCGAAACTGCTGACAGTCGAGGTCCGAGTGTCGTGGAACGTCAATTTCTTCGCGATCGATCGGTAGCTTAATTGATTCTGGAATCGGCAAACTCAAATCTTCATAACTGGGCATTCCCGAGCGCGCCGGTCGCCGTAACGCAATCTCGCGGTAAAGACGACATTCTTGCTGAGCGAGTTGGAGCGGACGCTTGAGTGCTAATAACTGGTGGTATTCTTGTCCATCCCGTTGGTGTCGATCCCAACTACGGAAAAGGATGCGACAGAAAGCAGACCAGGATGTTTTAATCCTAAGAATTATTTGCTTCATTTGTTTCAGATTCCTTACAAATTGGTAAGCTTGTCAAGTCGGACAACTGATACTTGAGAGCGAGTGACTGAGGATTTCCCTTCGCTTCAGGATCGATCCCGGAAGAGGGGTCGGAAGCAGCAGATGTCGATTCAAGAAGTCTGAATGAAGTTGCTATCCTGCATAGAAATCTCTGGTTAAGCGTTAAGCAATAGGTGTTTTTGGATCTAGAACCAAATTACCTCACTATGGTTCTCTCATTTTTTTGCAAGCAAGTCTTACGCAGGCTTAAATCGAGTCCGCCCTCACCAACGGGACCGGGATCTTCGAAAGCGCTCTGCCCGCCAGCTGATGGAGTTGTTGCCAAGAGCAGGTGGGTTTCGTGCTCTTAGGTCTGAATCGATTACGATCTTTCCATAGCCCAACCTAACTGGGCTGTCTAAATACCAGCCTCCAAACTCCACCCTGCGTCCTACTTTAGCGAAAAACAAGGTGTTGTACGTTTAGGCTCTACACACTCCACTGACGCTTATCAGAGAGATCGTTTGGCGTATAAATTGGGTTCGGTACGATCGCCATAGCCCGTTGACGTCAGGAATCCGTAAGTTGCTGCAAAAACTTGCTGCGGGCAACAGTTGGCCGCATCGTGACCGCAACCCGGTAAGAGTTGCAATTGTCCGTCAGGTAATCGAGCAACGAGCTTTTCTCCGAACGCAACCGGAAACCAATTGTCACGTTTGCCCCACAATACTAACGTCGGGCAAACTATCTCATTGAGCCTATCCTGCAACTGCGATAGGATATTCGGCTCGCCGTGCTCCAGGCATTGGATCTCGCGATTGGCTTGGAACAGTAGGCGGGCAAAATACGCGATCGCGCCCGGATACTCGACCTGCGGCCGCGTGAGCATGAAAACCTCTTCATCGGACACGCCTTGGGGATTAACCACCACAACTTGGCGGGTTTGCTTGACGCGATCGCACAGCCATGGGTCGAATAAGCAAACCACTCGCAGTCGGTCCACGAGCCATACCAGCGGTAGTGGGATGCTCGCCAGCAATCGCATCCCCTCGCTCGGCAACCGCTCGAGAAACAATGGCACGTTGATCAATACCAGCCGCGAAATCAGTGACGGCTGCGCTAGAGTCGCCGCCAAAGCAACCAAAGCTCCCAGCGACTGCGCGAGCACCGCCACCGGACGATCGCACAGCGCCTCAATGAGTTGTGCGCATTCCATGCCCTGATGGGTGACGTCCGAGTCGAGCGGCTTGTCGGAGCAACCGTGACCGGTGAGGTCGAAGCAGATAACGCGGTAATGCTCCGACAGCGGACCGATTAGTTGCCGATAGCCGTAGCTCCAACCGCCGATTCCGTGCATCAGCAGCAGCGGCGGACCCTCCCCGATTTCGCCCCAAGCCAAACGTAGCGGTCGCCCCGTCGCGCTCTTAACCTCAACCCACTGCCGACCGCGCGGAAAGGTCGCTTGCCACCAATCCAAAGCTGTTGCTGTCATCGGACTCCTCGCCGCCAAAGGTTCTGACGCCAAACATCGCTCGACTTGCTTTTGCAGTTCGCGCTCTTGAATTCACCACCCTCGTCGGGTAAAGGGTGCGACCAGAACAGCGGCAGGGCAGACCGAATGCCAAGGACCTTTAGGAATGCTGCTCTAAGCGGGCGCTCCCGGTCCAGAACGCCGATGGTGCAGCGCGACTTAGCTTGCCGTGGAGAAAGATGCAGGCTGTGCTGCCGAGCTAAAGAACGTTGTTCGAATTTGCTCGGCAATCTGCGAGCCAGTCAAGCCTAGCGAGGCTTTGGCTTCGTCTGGCTTGGCGTGATCCACAAGGCGATCGGGCACACCGAAACGCTTCACGGGTAAAACCACATCGCGATCTAGCAGCTCCTCAGCTACCGCCGACCCAAAACCGCCCATTAGGCAGCCCTCTTCGAGGGTGACAACGCGCCCTATTCGCTGCGCCAGCGGCGCGAGCGTCTCCATGTCCAGTGGCTTAACAAAGCGCGCGTTCACGACCGTTGCCTCGATGCCGTGCTCGCTCAGGATCTCAGCCACTTGCATTGCCGTCGCGACCATCGTTCCGTATCCGATGAGCAACACGTCGTCGCCATTGCGTAGGAGTTCGCTCTTACCGATTTCCAGCGGTTCCCACCCCTCTTCCATCAGCGGTACGCCAATACCATTGCCGCGCGGATAACGCACCGCGATCGGTCCTTCGGTGTAATTGACGCCCGTGACGACCATGCGCTGCAGCTCTGCTTCGTCCTTGGGAGCCATCACGACCATGTTCGGAATACAGCGCAAGTAAGCGATGTCGTACAAGCCTTGGTGCGTCGGACCGTCTGCACCGACGATACCCGCGCGGTCCAAACAGAAAAATACCGGTAGATTCTGGATGCAGACATCGTGCACGACTTGGTCGAAGGCACGCTGCAGGAACGTCGAGTAAATTGCTGCTACCGGTCGCAATCCTTCGCACGCCAAACCAGCCGCTAAGGTTACGGCATGCTGCTCGGCAATACCTACGTCGATGTACTGCTTTGGCAACTTCTGACACAGTTTGTCAAGACCGGTACCCGTCGCCATTGCAGCCGTGATGCCGATGATACGCGGGTCGTTCTCTGCCAGCTTGGTCAGCGTGTGAGCAAAGACCTTGGCATATTTTGGCGGTTTGGGTTTGCTTGACGGAATGGCTTTGCCGGTTGCTAGGTCGAACGGATTCTGCGCGTGGTAGCCGACGCGGTCTTGCTCGGCAATGTCGTAGCCTTTCCCCTTCACCGTGGCAACGTGAACCAATACCGGACCGGGAACCTTGTGGGCTTGTTTGAACGTGGAGATCAACTCTGCCAAGTTGTGTCCGTCGATAGGACCGAAATACTTGAAGCCCAATTCTTCGATCACGGCACCGACCTTGGGCACGGTGAGGCGCTTCATACCCTCTTTGACGCGCTCCATCTCGGGCGTCAGGGTTTCCCCAAAGAACGGCAGGTGCTTGAACTGTTCTTCAAGATTGTCCGAAAGGAACTGGACCGGTGGCGATAGACGCACTTTGTTGAGATAGCGCGAGATGGCACCGACGTTGGGCGAGATCGACATCTCGTTGTCATTGAGGACCACCATCAGGTTCGTGTCTGGCAGGTGTCCGGCGTGGTTGATAGCTTCAAGGGCCATCCCGCCCGTCAATGCACCATCGCCGATCACCGCTACGCATTTGAAGTCTTCACCTTTGGCATCGCGGGCGAGAGCCATACCCAATGCGGCGGAAATACTGGTGGAGGCATGCCCGGCTCCAAAGTGATCGAAACGGTTCTCGCAGCGCTTCAGATAGCCAGCGATGCCGTCTTTCTGACGCAGCGTCTGGAAGCGGTCGTAGCGCCCGGTAATGAGCTTGTGGGGATAGGCTTGGTGGCCGACATCCCAAACAACCTTGTCGCGATCGAGGTCGAGGGTCTGGTACAAGGCTAGGGTAAGCTCGACAACCCCCAAGCCAGGTCCGAGGTGCCCGCCACTGGTAGCAACAGTTTGCAGGTGCTTCTCGCGGATTTGGCGAGCGATCGCCTCCAGTTGACGCAGGGATAGCCCGTGAAGCTGGTTGGGATGAATGATTTCGCTAATGTGCATGTGTTGCTTGGACTCTGGAATGCTACGTTGCGTCTGGTTCGCACTCTGGCTCACACTTTAAACGATCTGATACCGCTCATAACTGCAGCTAATGACAGAAGTGGCTGCGCGATCGCCAAGCGGGTTGACTCCGTCAACAGGGAGCATTGGCTGTGCTGAGTTCTCCGGTCGGGTACCCAACGTGCCGAATTCTCAAAGTATAGAGGAGCAATCGCTATCGAGAAGTTCTTCTGCAACGAAGTTTGACCGATGGTGCAGGGGTCGTCGGTAACATGTCCATCTGAGCGACTGACTAGTCTCTTGCTAATATCAGTTGAGGAGCTGCTTCTGACACGTGGAAGTCTGCAACATCAGTTAGTCAGTACATCCATTCTAAAACTTTTCCTGACTAACCTTGCCAGTAGCCTGACTCGGTTGTCGTTAAATATTTAGGATGCTGAGCGGGCTTTCGCTACTCCCTGTCCGTGTCTTCTTTAAGGCATTGATGAAAGACTATCGAATCAATATCGAATCAATACTCAACCCAGGCGCTTGCGGTCGTACCAGCAACTAACGAGCTACAGTATGTGTTGATTGTTCGCGATCGCTTTTCTGAGGAGCGCAGACGATGCCACGCAGCCAGCGCAACGACAATTTTATTGACAAGTCCTTCACGGTCATGGCCGACATCATCCTCAAGTTGTTGCCAACCCAGCAGAAGGCTAAAGAGGCGTTTGCTTACTATCGCGACGGGATGGCGGCCCAGTCGGACGGTGAATATGCTGAAGCGCTCGACAACTACTACGCCGCACTCGAACTTGAGGAAGATCCGAACGATCGTAGCTTTATCCTTTACAACATCGGGCTAATCCACACCAGTAACGGCGATCGCGAGGAAGCGCTCGGTTATTATCGCCAGGCACTGGAACTCAACGCGCGGATGCCCCAGGCACTGAACAACATCGCTGTAATCTTGCACTACCAGGGCGAGCACGCTAAAGAAGTCGGAGAAGAAGACGAAGCTGAGGCGCTGTTTGACGAAGCTGCAGATTATTGGAAGCAAGCTATCCGCCTTGCACCGAACAACTACATCGAAGCGCAAAACTGGCTGAAGACCAGCGGGCGATCTGATATGGATGTATATTTTTAGGGCCGTGGTGACTCGGCCCGGCTAGCACCCTCAACACCAGTAAACCGCTAGCGTCACTGGGGCTCGAGTTTGAGATACTACACTCGTCGGCTGTGCGGTTACCCGACCGATGTTGCAGCTTTCCTTCCACAGCTTGAGTCATTGTGCCATGTTAGATTCCGAACAAGTCCGGCAAGTTGCCAATCTCGCGCGGATGGACATTTCAGAGGACGATGAAGTGCAATTCGTCCAGCAACTCGGTAAAATTTTGGGCTACTTCGAACAACTCGGCGAACTCAACACCGAGGACCTTCCGCCAACGGCTCGACCGATTGAGGTCAGCAACATTACCCGCAGCGACGAAACCCAACCCTACAGCGATCGCGAGGTATTGCTTGCCCGCGCGCCGGAGCCTGACGGCGACTTTTTCCGCGTTCCGCAAATTCTTAACGCAGACGAGGGCTAGTCGGTTCGGCTTCGCGCGCGCTTGTCCGATCTCTCGCACTTGCACTGCCGTCACGAGCACAACCGATCGCATAAAGAGAACGGTAGATGCGATCGCGCCGGCCGAACCAATGGTAGCGGTTGTCCCGCAGCCGTTCGTAGAAGCGATCGCCGAGCCACTTCAGCCCCGGTAGTAGGCGATAGTTTGAAATCGCAGGCACTGCAGCTGGAAACTGGCGGACGATCTCTTCGGCGGCGTCACTGCCCTGCCAGCGGCAATCGGGTTTGTCGGCGTCGATGAGAAGCATGCCGAGCTTACAATCGGCTGCCGTGATGCCAAACTGCGCGAGCGTATCCGCATCCTGCATCGGGATGTAGTCGAAGGTGGTTCCGCGATCCAGCCGTTCTAGCTGTCGAACGAAGCCGACGCACAGGTTGCACGTGCCGTCGTAGATGACGTGATAGTTAGCAGTGGATTTTGGCATTAGCGATCTAGGGCGTCTAAGGGGCACCTCGAAAAGTTGCCGGATTGTGGCGTGCCAGCGGCTGAAATGCCCATACTAACGTGCCGACCTTCGGTCTCGAGTAAATTAATCGAAGTACCCTAAACACTATCGACTCTGGTGTGCTTCGATGAGATTTTGCAACAACCTGACGATCGAAATTTAATTGAGACGCGATCCCATTCAGCTGCTTCTGTAATGCATAGAGTTGCGTTTCGATTCCCTGCAGACGGTTGCCCTGCGTAATTCAACATTGGACTTGCTGAGATTTACAAGCTGCTCCTTTTTTTGTTGCAGGTTCTTCTTAGCCTTTGTAGCAATTCCCTTAAAGCTGCCGATGCCCTTTCGTGGATAGCGCACCATCCCGATCGCCTGAAGCGCTACGGGGTCGCTTGTTTGCATCCTGTAAGGCTTAGTAACATCCTAGGCGAGCAGTTGCTCGTCATTGCTGGGAAGCACTTCAATTTCGGTTCCTTCGATCGTGAGTGTCCCTTGGCTGCCTAAGCTATGCGGCTAAAATTTAGCCTCGATCCCTGCTCCAGTCAACTATTACTCGCAAAATCGAGCTGGGCTTCTATAGTCTCGGTGAAACCATCAAAGGAAATTATTTGTGAAATACCACCTTTGTATGCCATCGACAATGACGATAGTTCGCGAGCAATTGTATTAACTCTTCCGAGTGGCCTCATTGCGCTGTGTCAGTCGCTCCCCTGCCATAGCCTCGATCGAGGCACATCGTTAGTCTTGCCCTTGCTCGAGCAGCCCTGGCGTAGCACCAGCAGTTAGCAAACAAGCCATCTGAATTAGGAGGTCGGTCTTCTCTGCCACGGGTGCAGCATCAGGTAGGAGTGCTCTTAAATTTTGAGAACGACCCAGGAGTGACC
>NZ_ASSJ01000045.1 GCF_000473895.1 Rubidibacter lacunae KORDI 51-2
CCCAAATATCGCGTTGCCAGCCTATCCGTGGCAACGGGAACATCACTGGCAGGAAACCAGGGAATCGAACGACCGGCGGCTCCTGCCTTGCGTTCATCCCTTGCTCGGCGTGCGGTTGGATCGGTTTGAACCCTGCTGGACCAATACTATCGATCTCAGGCGGCATGCCTTTTTAAACGATCACCGTTTCAAGGGTCTGATCATCTTCCCGGCAGCAGGCTATGTGGAGTTGGCGCTGGCGGCCGGGCGGGAACTTCATGGCGCCGGCAACCTGCAACTGGAGAATATGGAGATCGACCAACCGCTGATCCTGAAACAAGGGCAGCGGCGGCAAATTCAGGTGCAGGCCCTTGCGAACGACGGCACAATCTCGATCAATAGTCGGGTTGCGGGTGAAGAAGATGGTTGTTTGCCTCATATGCGCGGGCGCATCCGGAAGATGTCGGTTCCCGGGCGCCGCCGTTTCAATCTGGATGAACTGAAACAGCAATGTCCTGAAAATATCACTGAGCTTTTGTATCCGGCCTTCGAGAAAGCTGGACATGATTACAGAGGGGCCTTTTCAGGTATCGATGGAATTTGGCGTGGGGGAGATGAAGTATTTTCGATCCTGCGGCCATTAAATTCACTCGTTCCCGGTCTAAACTCCCACGACCTGGAAGCTTACTTACTGCATCCTGCTCTCCTAGACTTAGGTTTTCAAGCACTCTTTGGAACGTTTCTGAGCCACCAACAAACGCAATTTAAAGCACGCTTGCCGATAGCACTGGAAAGATTGCGCTTATATGGTGTGCCGCGGCCGGACGCCGAGCATGTCGTTTATGCGCGCCGGTTGACGCCAGTTGAAGATGACTTCGCTCTCGGCGACATCTACATCATCGATAAGGATGGGAACACGCTTGTTGAGATCGGGAACCTCGCTGGCAAGCCACCCAGTGCAAAATCCGAACAAAGCGATTGGCTTTATGCATTTGAATGGGACCGGCAGGAGATCGTGCATGGAATTGACGAATCCTGGGCCGGCCGGGTCGCGCCGGGCACGCTCTCGGCCATCGTCCAACCCGATATCCCCAGTCTCGCCGAACGCTTCAACCTCGACCAATATTATGGCGAAGTTCGTTCCTTTGGAGAAGCGATGACGGTTGCCTTTGTCTGGGAAGCTTTCGTGGAGCTGGGTGGATGCTGGTCTGAAGGTCGGGAACTGACCGTCAAAGGCGTCTGCACCGACCTGAAGATCGCCAGCCAGCACGAGCGTTTGACCAGGCGGCTGCTGCAATGCCTGGAATCTTGGGACCTGTTGGCAAAAACTGGTAGCGATACCTGGCAGGTTCTTTCTGTCTATACCGGTCCCGAGGCAGCGGCCATCATCGAGACCTACCTTTCCAAATACAAGGAAAAGCATCCCGAGTTCAATCTGCTGGAGCAGTGCGGTCAGCAATTAGCCCGCGTCCTGCGGGGTGATGTCGATCCGGTCCGGGTTTTGTTTCCAAACGGGTCCCAGGAGCTGATGGAGCCCGTTTACGACCGGTCATCAATGTTTCGCCCTTACAACAAGATTGTTGAGTTCGTGGTCAGAGCCATGTGTTCCGGGATGCCCGAAAACCGGCCGCTGCGCATTCTGGAAATAGGCGCCGGAACCGGAGCCTTGGCATCGTTGCTGCTTGCGAACCTCCCGGTTGGACGGATTCAATACACCTTCACCGATATTTCGCCGGCCTTCTTCGTGCGCGCTAAGGAAAAGTTTTCCGGTTTCGGCAATGTCGACTACCAAGTCCTGGATATTGAACGCTCCCCGATACAGCAAGGATTCAATCCGGAAAGTTTCGACTTGGTCATAGCTGGCGATGTTCTGCATGCGACTAAGGATTTGAAGCAAGCCATCGCGCACGCGAATGAGTTGCTTGTCTCCAATGGCATGCTGCTTCTACTCGAAATGACCTCGCCATCCTTTTATGTCGATGTGACCTTAGGAATGCTGAAGGGATGGTGGGCGTTCGAGGACACCGGTCTTCGTGCGGACCATTGCTGCCTCGATCGGGATTCCTGGAAGAAGCTGCTCGGTGAATGCGGATTGCAGGATGTAAATATACTCACCGACCGCAGCGACGGAACCGGCATTCAAAGCGTAATCTCTTCGCGCAAGCCTGGAGGTTCTGTCCGAGCGGGGGATCGCGATAGAGACGGCGTCTGGTTTTTGTTCGTGGACCGTCATGGCACAGGCGATCGGGTAAAGGAAGAATTCGACAAGAACGGTTACATCACCTTGCCGGTGACGCTAGCCGGTCCTGACGAGCCGCCGCGGCCGGTGCCTTCCAGCTCGCAGGTGATTGCGGCAGGCGATCTTGCCGAGATGCGCGCCCTGTTCCATGAGGCCGCCGGCCGATACGGGACCATCGCTGGTGTGGTCTATCTCAGACCTCTGGATGCAGTCCCTCTAGATGAGGCCGGCCGGGAAACCCTCGACGCATCGTGCACCGGAGAATGCTTGAACGTTGTCAATATCCTGCGAGCCTTTGACGATCTGGATCTGGACGGCGGGCTACGCCTCGTGCTGGTCACCCGAGATGCTCAGCAGATAAAGGACGATGATATTGTTACCGGTGTCTTGAGCTCGCCCTTGTGGGGGTTGGGAAGGGTCGCGGAAAACGAATATCCCGATTGCCATATCACCTTAATAGACCTGCCGGGGGCAGCTGAGGCGATCGATACCGCCAGGATCTATGAAGAGGCGACCCAACGAACGTCCCGGGAACTCGAAGTTGCTCTGCGCGGCGGCGAACGCCACGTCGCGCGACTAAGGCGGACCAGTCGGGAGCGTCTAGCCCGCGCCCAGTCCCGTCCGCGACCCGTGAAGCAGGACGAGAAGTTCTATCTCGATCTGCACAAGCCCGGGGATTTGAGCGGTTTTGTCTTGAAGCCGGCAGCACGTCCCCAGCCCGGCCCGGGAGAAGTTGAGATCGAAGTCCATCACGCCGGTCTCAACTTCCGGGACCTGATGAAGGCGATGGACATCTATCCCGATGACGGCGGCACCCACTTTTACTTGGGTGACGAATGCAGCGGTATCGTTCTCAGCGTCGGACCGGGCGTGGAGGACTTTGTTCCGGGCGATCGCGTTGCAGCCATTGCCCGCGGCTTCGGCTCGGTTGTTATCACACCTGCTGACTGCGTCGTGCGCATTCCCGAGCATCTCTCCCTCGCGGACGCGGCAACCATACCGCTGGTGTTTTGCACGGTCTGGCATGCGTTGCACGAGCTGGCCGGCATCCAGCGGGGAGAACGGCTCCTGATCCATGCGGCGGCTGGTGGTGTGGGGCTCGCCGCCGTCCAGATCGCACAAAATGCGGGGGCGGAGATTTTCGCAACGGCGGGCAGTGATGAGAAACGGGCATATCTGAGTTCCCTAGGCGTCAAGCATGTACTGAACTCGAGAAGCCTCGATTTCCATGACGAGATTCAGAAGGCGACCGACGGCGAGGGAGTGGATATTGTCCTGAACTCTCTGTCCGGCGAGTTTATTCAGGAAAGCCTGAAACTATTGAGATCCTACGGCCGTTTTGTGGAAATCGGAAAAACGGATATCTATCAGAAGCAGGCCCTGAATCTTTATCCGTTCCGCAACAATCTCTCCTTCTTTGCCATGGACCTGGAAAAATTAATTCGCCAGCATCCCAAACGCATCAGGCGCTATTTGCATGAAGTTATGCAAGTATTTGATGACAAGACCCTGACGCCGCTTCCTGTGACAGCCTTTGACATAAATGACGCGGAAAAAGCCTTCCGGCACATGGCTCAGGCCAAACATATCGGCAAGATCGTTTTCGATATGCATGGGGGCAGCCCCGGGCGAGCAGTCAGCGAAGCACCCAACTTCAAAGGGTTTCATAAAGATGCCTCTTATCTGCTGACGGGAGGCCTAGGCGGTTTTGGTTTGGCCGTGGCTCAATGGATGGCTGCCGAAGGCGCGGGTCATCTCATTCTTGCCGGACGACGCGCGGTGCTTAAGGATCCTCAACGGGAAAAGATTGAGGCTATCGAGGAAAGCGGCTGCAAAGTAAGTGTCGTCAGTCTCGATGTGGTGGACGGGGACAAAATACAGCAGGTTCTGAATGAATTGTGCACGGAGAAAGCCCCGCTCAAAGGGGTCATCCATATGGTAATGGTCCTGGATGACAGAGCGATCGGCAACCAGAACGCAGGCAGCTTTTCCAGGGTGCTCGACCCCAAGGTGAAAGGCGCATGGAACCTTCACCGTGTAACCAGCACCAAGGATCTCGACTTTTTCGTTCTGTTCTCGTCCATTGCGGCTGTGGTTGGCAATCCAGGTCAGTCGAACTATGCCGCAGCCAATCAATTTCTTGATACCCTGGCATATCACCGCCGGGCGAGGGGTCTGCCGGCACTGACCATCGCCTGGGGACCCATATCGGATGTCGGATATCTGACTGAGCGGGAGGATATCCAGCAGCGCTTCGACCGGCGAGGTTTACATGCCATTGGCACCGCGGAAGCCATCAAGATTCTCCACGGCTGCCTGCAAGACGAGCTTAGCTCGGCCGGCGTCTTGTTTGTCGACTGGCTTAAGTATTCATCGCACTTTCCTAGATTGTTGAGTTCCAGCCGTTTCAGGCACCTCGTAGTCAGCAGCGCCAATGTGATGCCGATAGCTGACAGCGGCGGCCGGCTTCTTGCCGATCTGAAAGGGGCCAGCTCTTCGAAGCGGCAGGAACTCGTTCACAAATGGCTGGCGGAGCAGCTCGCCAGGATCCTGGACTGTGAACTGGAGAAGATCGATGCTTCCCGTTCCTTGAACGATATCGGGGTCGATTCGCTGATGGCGGTGGAACTTTCAGCGCTGATAGAAAAAAGCCTTGGTATCAGCATTCCGTCGATGGAGCTCGCACAGACCACGACAATCGGAAGGCTGGCCGCGCGGCTTGCCGAGGAGGCCACTGGCAATATCGATGAAGCCCGGCCGGCGGCAACATCGGCCGCGTGAGACGATCGCCATAGACCTATTCGAACATCTGAATGGCTTTCTAATAGTGGCATTCCAATCCTTAGCAGAATCGGACCGATTTCGGTGGATCGGCACCATTGATTCAGCTCCGGGGAGGAGCTTGTTCCATGGATGATTTAAAAACCACGTCAAATCAGAAACGTCAATATGCCAGCGGCCGGTTTCCCTTGTCCTCAAACCAGCAGATGGTTTGGATCGATCAGCTTCTAAACCCTGACAGCCCTGCGTATAATTTCGGTGTAGTTACTGAAGTGGTTGAGCAGATTGACATTGAAGCACTCCTCGAAGCTCTTGACGTTGTAGCTGATAAGCACGATGCGTTAAGAACCAGTTTTTACGTTGAAGATGGTATCCCGTTTCAGGAGTTTACTGATTCTATTGATGTAAATACCTGCACGATCGATTTATCAAACGAAAGGGATCCCGAAGACGAAGCTGAGAAGTATTTGCGCCTGAAAATTAACGAACCATTTGTTTTGCACGAGAATCGGCTTTGGGACGCCCACCTCATCAAGATCGATCGGAAGAAACACTATCTCTTTCTGCGGTTTCATCATTTGATTAATGACAGCTTCGGCATATCGTTGATAGGTGAATCTCTCTCAAAAAGCTACAACAAGATCGTGCAAGGCGATAGTTTCCTGGTAACAGATGAGGTTGACAGCATTGCCGAAGAATCATCCGAGCGCTACAGCAAGTTTCTAAAGGAAGATCTGGCTTATTTGACATCCGCTGAATTCGATCGGGATCGCGAGTTTTGGTTCGATCGGTTTTCGGATTTACCTTCACCAGTGTTTCCCAATTCCGTTTTGAGGAATGGTCATTCTTATAGTGACAATCTTGAATGGGAACTCGATCGGACAACATACGACAAATGTTCCGCCCTGGCGTCGAGCCAAGGCTGTTCGATGCTACATTTCATGCTGGCGCTCATTGCCCTATATCTGACGCGAGTTCAAGCACTTGACGAGATTGTTCTTGGCGTGCCGTTGCATAACCGCACCAATCCTCGGCAGAGACGAACCCTGGGAATGTTTGCGGCTTTCCTGCCTTTAAAAATACGGGTCGATCGGGCGCGTTCATTTACGGCTCTCCTGAAACGAGTCAGTAGCGACACACAATGTTGCTATCCACACCAGCGCTTCCCAGTCGCGGAAATCAATCGTTCGCTCAATCTAGGTAGCGCTGGTAGAATACAGTTATTTGATGTTGGCTTTAACTTTGTCACAGCAGCAATCGAAATTCCATTCGACGGCACGCTTTGTCGATTTCAAAGGATTATTCCGAGCTCGAGTTTAAATTCATTAGATATTTTTGTTTTTGAACATAGCTTAGCGGCTAATGTGTCGGTTCGTTTTGACTACAGTGCTGATACCTTCGAGCGTCAAGATGTTGAAGCGATGCGGCAGCGTATTGCTATATTACTCGATGCGATTTTGGAGGATGAGAACTGTCCGATCGGCCAACTGCCGCTCATGACGGTGGCCGAGCGCCGTCAGGTTGTTGAGGAGTGGAACGCGAGCGCAGCGGCTTATCCGGAAGGCATATGCCTGCACGAGCTGTTCGAGGCGCAGGTTGCAAAGAACCCGTCAGCCGTGGCGCTGGTCTTTGAAGGCGAGGAGCTGAGCTATGGCGTGCTGAATGGGCAGGCAAACCGTCTGGCGCATCATCTTCGGGGTCTGGGTGTGGGTCCGGACAGTCTTGTTGGGCTTTGCGTGGAGCGCGGCTTTGAGATGGTGGTGGGGCTTTTGGCAGTGCTGAAGGCGGGCGGGGCCTATGTGCCTTTGGACCCTGGCTATCCCGTGGAGTGCTTGCGCTGCATGCTGGAGGACAGCGGTCCGCGGGTGCTGCTGCATGACGGCAGTGCTGTTGACGAACTACTCAAAGACTGTTCGGACATTGAGATTCTGAACCTCAAGTCCGTTGCCAGGCAGTGGGTGCAACGGTCGGCTAAGAACCCGGCCCGTAAAAGTCTTACCCCCCAACATCTGGCCTATGCGATCTATACCTCCGGGTCCACGGGACAGCCGAAGGGCGTTATGGTCGAACACGGGAGCATCGTGAACCATGTGCTGTGGTTGCTGGATGAGCTTGCCTTGGTCGCGGACGATGTGGTGCTGCAAAAGACACCGCTCGGCTTTGACCTTTCGGTCTGGGAGATTTTCGTGCCGTTGATGTGCGGGGCGCGGCTGGTGCTCGCCCGGCCGGAGGGTCACAAGGACCCGGCCTATCTGGCGGACGTTATTCGCGAGACAGGGGTTACCGTACTCCAATTTGTACCGTCGATGATGGAAGCGTTTCTAGCTCATCGGGGTATTGCCGACGCCTGCAAGGGCGTCAGACATGTCCTCAGCGGCGGCGAAGCCCTGCCTGTAAGCCTGTTGCTTGAAATTAGCCGTCAACTACCGGCTGCGAGCCTGCACAATCATTACGGTCCGACCGAGGCGACAGTAAATGTCACCGCCTGGACCTTTCCGGCTGGGTTCGAGGGCAGGAGCGTTCCTATCGGGCATCCTGTTGCCAACACGCAAGTTTACATTCTTGACAGCCGGGGATGTCCCGTTCCTGTGGGTGTGACGGGAGAGCTTTACATTGGCGGCGTTCAGGTTGCGCGCGGCTATCTGAACCGCCCTGACCTGACAGCGGAACAGTTTATCCCCGACCCGTTTAGCGACGTTCCCGATGCGCGGCTCTATCGGACGGGGGATCTAGGTCGATGGCGGACGGATGGGACGATCGAGTATCTGGGCCGCCGGGACTGTCAGGTGAAGATCCGAGGGCACCGGATCGAGCTTGGTGAAATTGAGGCATGCCTGCGCGCGCATGCGGTTGTGGGTGATGCGGTTGTAGTCGCACACGATTCAGGGCGTGAGGGCGGCACAACGCTTGCGGCCTATGTGGTTACGGATAAGGGTGGCGCTAGCCCTAAAGATGCCGCTGTTGCTAACGATAGCCCTAACAGTGGCGGTGTTGGGGTGGATGTGCAGGCGCTCCGGGACCATGCCGCGCGGCATCTGCCGCCGTGGATGGTTCCTTCGGCCTATGTGTTGATGGAGGCGTTTCCGCTGACAGCGAGCGGTAAGCTGGACCGGCGGGCGCTTCCGACCCCGGACGGGGCAGCCTATGTCCGGCGAGCCTATGAAGCCCCTGCCGGGGCGGTGGAGGAGACACTGGCGCGGAACTGGTCGAAGCTTCTGGGGGTCGAAAAGGTCGGCCGCCACGACAACTTCTTTGACCTGGGCGGCCATTCGCTACTGGCCGTGCAGGCGATCGCACGACTGCGCGAGACCGGTCTTCGCTTGGATGTGCGCGACCTGTTCGTGGCTCCGGAACTATCCGCTCTAGCACTAACGGCGGCTCCGGCCGTGGAGGTCGAGGTGCCTGAAAACATGATCCCCGCGGGCTGCACGGCGATCGAGCCGTCAATGCTGACTCTGGTGGACCTGGATCC
>NZ_ASSJ01000046.1 GCF_000473895.1 Rubidibacter lacunae KORDI 51-2
CCCATACTCCTGGGTCGTCCACAACGCGTGGGAAGCCCCAGATATTGCCTTGGTTGCGCGTGCGAGTTTTGGTCATTGCAGGCGAGGGGGAGTAGATCGCTGACAGGCCTCCGCCACGTCTGGGCTTGCAACCAGCGCTCCCGTAATTAACTTAGGAGCACCTCATCAGGGATCGTCGTGTCTCACAGCCTATCCGAGGAGTCTACGAATGCCGATATCGAATTCCATATCCGATCTAGGAGATCGCTTGCTTCTGCGTCGAACCAGGTAATTGTCTTGTCTGCTCCGAACCAGGTGCGCTGTCGCTTGGCAAACTGGCAGGTATGTAACGCGATCGCATCGCGCGCAGCTCCCAGCGTCATCTTGCCTGCTAGATAACCTTTGATTTCCCGGTAGCCTAGCGTATCGAGTAGCGGCAATTCCCAGCCGTAGCGTGCCACCAATCCGCGGACTTCGTCTACCAAGCCAGCCGCCAACATCGCCTCAGTGCGGTGGTGAATGCGTTTAGCGACCGCTTCGGCATTACAATGCAGCCCAATTTGCAGGATCGGATAGTCTGGCGGGCGCGCGCCTTGCTGTGCTGACAGCGGTCGTCCGGTTGCGTAATACACCTCCAATGCCCGTAGCATCCGGACGCGATCGTTGCCGTGAATACGCTGCGCCGCGGCTGAGTCGACCTGCTGCAAGTAAAAGTGCAACTGTTGCGGGCCAAACGTGGCGAGTTGCTCTCGTAACTCTGGCTGCGGCGGCACGCGAGGCATCTTTAGCCCCCGGGCGATTGCTTTAATATATAGTCCCGTCCCACCAACGAGCAGCGGCACCGGCACGATGGACATCGCCGCTTGTGCCCGTTCTTGATACTGGGCTAGCGTCAGAGTTTCCGTCGGATTGCAAATATCTATTAAGTAGTGCCGAACGCGATCGCGTTCGGCCAGCGTCGGCTTAGCCGTTCCAATATCGAACTCTCGATACACCTGCCGCGAATCGGCACTGACAATCACTGTGTCCAACCGCTCGGCGATCGCCAACGCCAGCGCCGACTTCCCCGTTGCCGTTGCTCCGCAAATCGCGATCGCCCCCCGTGGCAGGTCTGTCATGTCATTACATATTCGGTCATGTCACAACAGAGAAAAAGGGTTGCAAGAACCAATCCTTTTCAAGGGACGATCCCCTTGGCGAAACCGCCCAGAAACCCTCCAAAAGCCGCCCACAAGCTATTTGTGCTAGAATTTTTGAGGATTTTGACCTTATCGAGTCTCAGGGCGGGCTGCTGCCTTGATTGGGAGTAAGCATTCATGACCACCAGCTATAGTGCCGAGCAAATCCAGGTTCTCGAAGGGTTAGAACCGGTGCGGAAGCGACCGGGCATGTACATCGGCACTACCGGACCGCGCGGTCTGCATCACCTCGTCTATGAAGTTATCGATAACTCTATTGACGAGGCTCTCGCTGGTCATTGTACTCACATTGAGGTGAAGCTTAATCTCGACGGCTCGGCCACGATCGTGGACGACGGGCGAGGCATTCCGACAGACACGCACCCCCGTACGGGGAAATCTGCACTGGAAACAGTATTGACAGTGCTACACGCTGGCGGGAAGTTTGGCGGAGGTGGCTACAAAGTTTCGGGGGGCTTGCATGGCGTCGGTGTCTCGGTGGTCAATGCGCTCTCAGAGTGGTTGGACGTGACCGTCCGGCGCGACGGTCGGGTATTCCGGCAACGTTACGAACGCGGCGTTCCCATGTCCGAACTCGTAGGCGAGCCAGATAACAGCGGTACAACTGGCACCGAGGTCCGGTTTCTCCCGGACTCCGAGATTTTCACGACAGTTACGGAATTCGACTACAGCGTGCTGGCCGGTCGCCTGCGCGAGCTGGCCTACCTGAATGCTGGTGTTCGAATCACTTTCATTGACGACCGTCAAGATACTCCCCACAGTGAAACTTATTGTTACGAAGGCGGCATCAAAGAATACGTTGCCTACATGACGCGCGAAAAAGACCCCCTACATAGTGACATTATTTATGTTGAAGGCGATCGCGATGGCGTTCAGGTTGAAGCCGCACTGCAGTGGTGCATCGATGCATACAGTGACAACCTGCTTGGTTTTGCCAATAACATCCGTACCGTTGATGGCGGCACGCACTTAGAGGGACTAAAAACAGTTCTCACGCGCACGATTAATACGGTTGCTCGCAAGCGCAACAAGATTAAGGATAACGAGTCCAATCTCGGTGGCGAGAACATTCGCGAAGGGTTGACGGGTGTAATTTCGGTCAAGGTCCCGGAACCGGAGTTCGAGGGGCAAACCAAAACCAAGCTCGGCAATACAGAAGTACGCGGTATCGTCGACTCGTTTGTCGGTGAAGTGCTGACCGAATACCTCGAATTCAATCCGCAAGTTGCCGACAACGTTATCGAAAAAGCCGTTCAGGCATTTAAAGCTGCTGAAGCGGCTCGTCGTGCTCGCGAACTCGTTCGCCGCAAGTCGGTGTTGGAGTCCTCGCCACTACCGGGGAAACTAGCCGATTGCAGCTCCCGCGACCCGTCGGAGTCGGAGATCTTCATCGTTGAGGGCGATAGTGCTGGGGGCAGTGCCAAACAAGGTCGCGACCGTCGCTTTCAAGCCATCTTGCCGTTGCGTGGCAAAATTCTCAACATTGAGAAAACCGACGACAGCAAGATCTACAAAAATAATGAAGTCCAGTCCTTGATTGCTGCCCTCGGGTTGGGTGTTAAGGGCGAAGAATTTGATGCCTCACAGTTGCGCTATCATCGCCTGATCGTCATGACCGACGCGGACGTGGACGGCGCTCATATCCGCACGCTGTTGCTAACGTTTTTCTACCGCTATCAGCGCGCGCTGGTGGAACAAGGATTCATTTACATTGCTTGCCCGCCTCTGTATAAAGTCGAGCGCGGTCGTCAGCACTATTACTGCTATAGCGATCGCGAGTTGGCCAACCTGATCGAACATGAGTTTCCTGCGAATGCAAACTACACGATTCAGCGTTTTAAGGGCTTGGGCGAGATGATGGCTCAACAACTGTGGGACACGACCATGAACCCGGAAACGCGCACCCTCAAGCGCGTGGAAATTGAGGATGCTGCAGAAGCCGATCGTATCTTCACGGTGCTGATGGGCGATCGTGTCGCGCCTCGTCGAGAGTTCATCGAAACCTACGGCCCGCGCTTGAACCTGACCGACTTGGATATCTAGGCGAGCACACACAGAATCTTTTTGCGTTCGAGTAGTGTTGGGAAACTACCTTGCGAGGTGGTTGAACCCTGTTAATCGATGCGGTTCTTCGCGCCACCTCATCTCACGAGCTTCTCATCGCATCGGTTGGCGCTATTGAAATTCTCAGGGCCGGTCGTCGGCCGGACTCGACGTTTGGGTGGGGCCAAATCTCTTGCTTAAAACGAAATGCGAGCGGGCCCGATGCTCTACCTCGCCTGCCAGTTAGCCGTATACCTTGTCGCTCAAACAGCACCCCAGGTCGAGACTGCGGACTTGCTGGGCACCTACTGTGGCAGAACCGCTTACTGATGTTTTTTCTGGCTACCCCCAGGATAGTCGCGCGATCGCCCTTCGAGATCGACGCGATGCCCTCCCCTACAACGTTCGAGATCGTGACATGACGTTCGGCTACATTTACCAGCAAGATACGAGCACCTTCAACGGCGACGCAATCGCGCCTGGTACTCCTCCTCTGATGCGATCGGGCTATCAGATCGCGCGGTTGACTTCGGAATGATGCTCGCTTGCAAGGAGGTCGGGGAGAAGTATTGCCTTCAGATACGCGATTTCGACCCGAATCTCGACAGCATGTTCGATCGCATCGACGGCATGCCTATGCGCTTATCGAGCAAAGCGATCGCGGAAATCCTTCCCCAGACCCCTAGAATCCTCGGGCCCGAACATCAGGCAAACTGGCTTTTCTTAGGCGAGGTCCTTCAAGCAATGGCTAGCCAAAAAAAACGCACGACCGTGGAGTGGGCAAAAGCGCTATTAGCGCGGACAATTGGGTCAGATATGGGCTTGCTCGTATGATTCGCTTGCGTCCGATTGCAGCACCCCCAGCCCGTGACGAGGCATTGCTCGCTCGTTCTCCAGCTGAAGAACGTCTTGAAAACATCAAGTCGCACCTGGACTTGCTGCTGCTTGCCCTAGAGGCGATCGCCGGACTTAGCTCCGAGGCTATGCTTGATGCTGCACGCGAGTTAGGAGTGGAGGCGATTGCCGATCGCGTCGGGCTCTGGAGGTTGCGACAGTCTAATCCTTTGCGCAAAAGCTCCGGCGGACGCAAGAAGCTCGACGTGGAGGAGGCAAGATCGCTGGTTCTTGTTATCTGCCACCTTGCCCGGCAACAACGCGACATCCTACGCCAGGCGATCGCAGTGCTGGAACAGGTTGCCATGCAGGATCGACCGCCCCACAGACATCCGCTTCTCGGCGACTACCTCGACGCCTTTGCCAACTTCTACCAAGAGCGAATGCAAGACGATACGGCACCTAAAGATGCCCTTGAAGACCTTGCGCTTAAATTGCTTGTTGACTTGCTGTTCTATAGCGCGCCACACGGTCGCCGGCGCCTTTGGACGGCATTGATCGATTGAGCTAACTGATTGAGTCGACCGAATGTGCGATCGCGCGGTTTTACGCGATTGACTCAATTGCACTCAAGTTCTCCCCGACCAAACTACTGCACGCTACCGCCCCTTGCCACTTGCCATGGGTCTGCCCTCGCTCCTGCGCTGCTACGACTATCCCACTTGCACTCTCGAAGTTCGCGGCCGGCAATCGCCCCTGTCGCGCTGGACCGGACGCCCCAGCGTCCGAAATCTGCACTTTACCCTCACCCTTGACGACCCGCGCCACACCGACCGCGAACCCCTGTCGCTGGCAGGAGATAGCGATCGCTTGCTGGTACTTGAGGATATTGTGACTGCTGCTGTTGGCGCGCTGCTCGCCCCGGTATCCGTTTCTACAGGATCTTCCACCCCGTCAGCGATCGCCACCCACACCTTACCTCTGGGCGAACTAGCGACAGAAAATACGGGTCCAGCTCTGAAACTCGGGACGTTGCAGCTATTTGACCTTGCAAATGCTATCGATGACTGTACTGCAGATGTCAATTTCGTACTCGCGACCGCAGCTCCCAGGAGTCTGACAACGGTGCCAACCTGGACAGCCGCTGCTGCCACGTTTATAGCCGTTGTTGGCTTATCAGCAATCGCGTTACGCTTCGACCAGTTTGCTGCGCAAACTGCAGGCGAACAGAGCGATGCCGAAACCGAGGTAGCCGTTGGGCTCGAGCGCTTACCTCAACCGCGCAACGACATCGAACTCGACCGCGAGTTTGTAGAACCCTTAGCGGAGGTCGATCGCCTACCGCCACCCCCGGCTTTGCGATCGCCGCGCCCGTCCTTGCCCGATGCTTCGCCAGACCTCGTTGCCCCGCCGCCCACTGTCAGCACTGCCACCCCCAGCGTCGAAGACGAACCCAACGAAGCAGTGGCGATCGAAGCTCCCGCATCGACCCCACAACTGCCAGCCGATCCTCCAACACTACCGTCCGAGTTGCCCGAACTCTCCGCAACCAACGAAGCAGCCGATGGTGCAACGGCCCCCGGAAAGAATGCGGGCGCACCCAGTACTGCAGCCGAGTCAGGTGTGGCGATCGCTTCCGAACCCGGTGTTGCTGTCGCACCCGAACAGGCAGCTTCCCTGCGACTGCGAGAAGAAGGTTCTGCGTTAAGCGATCGCTTTGACAGACGCGCAAATGCTCCTGGGTTTGCGACTGGCGACGCCCGACCCCAAACTGACGAACAACGTCGGTCTGCCATTGCGGTCGTGCCATATGGCCCTGCACCTGAAGCTAGCGAGCCGACAACTGAGTCTCTACCAGCCGCCGCATCTGAATCTATCGCAACTGCTGGTGAGGTGCGGGCGTACTTTCAATCTCGCTGGCAGCCGCCGAACGATCTCAACAGTACGCTCGAATATCGACTGATCCTGGATGCAAATGGAGCACTAGAGCGGGCGATCGCGCTCGGCACTGACTCCCAAGCGTTCCAGTCGGCCGCACAACTGCCGCCGGTTGGCACGCAGTTTGCATCGCCGACGCCCGGTCAACGCGCCACAGTGCGCCTCGTACTCACTCCCGATGGCTCGGTGCGGACATTCCTGGAGTCGCCGGAGTAGCCATACGTGCCGTCGCGATCGAATGCAGCCGCGCGTGCTGAGAGTGCCTACCAAACTGGATCGGCAAACAGGTTGACCGTCAGCTCCGACTTCCCTGGCGGTAAAGAGCTAATGCACGCACAGAGTTCCGTGCCGTCATCGAGCTGTATTTCGCATGCGTGGCAAGAACCCATCAAGCAACCTGTGGGCACGAAGACACCAGCGCGTTCGGCAACTTGCAAATACGGCTCGCCCGGCTGAGCTTCAACCGTCACGTCATCGGGCAGAAAGCGAACATTCATGATGGCCTTCCTCGGGATAACTGTGCTCTCACGCGGGGCATTCGTTCGGTCCAGACCGATCGCAAGGCGCGGTCGTATGGGCATCACTTGATGTCGTATCCAAACGCATTGGCATCCACTGCTCCGAGATCGAGATCGGCGAATCCGTACTCCTCCCATCGGCGGTCGACCGTGGCGGCCGTGTCTGGATCCGATATCAGCGGCTCGCCCCAGGCATGATTGGTTTCCGGTGGGATCTTAGTCGTCGCGTCGATCGCCATGCGCCCGCCCAACCCGATCTTCTGGCTGGCGAAATCGAGGCTGTCAAACGGCGTTTCCGGCAACACGAAAGCGTCGCGCGACGGGTCGACCTTAGAGGCGATCGCCCACACCACCTGACGCGGGTCGCGAATGTTGATGTCCTTGTCAACGACGATGACGAACTTCGTGTAAGTAAATTGAGGCAGTGCAGTCCAGAACGCCATGGCTGCTCGCTTGGCCTGACCGGGATATGCCTTGTCGATGGAGATAATTGCCAGCTTGTAGCTGAGCGCTTCCATCGGCAAGAAGAAATCGACGATTTCCGACACCTGCTGGCGCAGGATTGGCGTGTAAATGCGGTTGAGGGCGATCGCAATTGCGGCTTCCTCCTTGGGCGGGCGGCCGCTGAAGGTAGTGAGATAAATCGGGTCGCGGCGGTGGGTCATGCACTGGAAGCGAATTAGCGGTGAATCCTCCACACCGCCGTAGTAGCCCATGTGGTCGCCAAAGGGTCCGTCGGGAAGGACTTCACCGGGCGCAATCGTGCCTTCGAGCACGAACTCCGAGTCGGCTGGCACTTGCAAATCCACCGTCTTGCATTGAGCGAGCGGTACCCCACCGCCACCGTAGAGTCCCGCAAATAGCCACTCCGACAAATCCACTGGAATCGGAGTCGCTGCTGCCATGATGATGAGCGGATCGACGCCGAGAGCGATCGCAACTTCTAGCTTCTTGCCCGCCTCGGCAGCCTTGCGCAAGTGCCGCGCGCCGCCACGCACCGATAGCCAGTGCACGGTCATGGTGTTGCGAGATTGCAGCTGCAAGCGATAGACCCCGACGTTGGGCGTACCGGTTTCGACATCTTTGGTGATAACAAGCCCGAGGGTGACAATTTTGCCTGCATCGCCCGGATAAGGACGGATCAGCGGCAACTGTTCGAGATCGACCTCGGGATCTTTCAGAACGACCTGCTGGCAGGGCGGAAAGAAATCGCGTCCGGGTTTGGCTTTGACGACATCGAAGAGCACTTTGCCGAACTCGATCGCCTGGGCGATTTTCTTTGGCGGTTTCGGTTGCTGTAACATCGCCAATCGTTTGCCCAGTGCTTCGAGGTCTTCCGGGCAATCGCGATTCAGCCCCCACACAACGCGCTCGACCGTACCCAGCGTGTTAATCGCGACAGGGTAAGAGGTGCCTCGTACATTCTCGAAAAGCAATGCCGGTCCGCCAGCTTGCAACATGCGATTGGCGATCTCGGCAATTTCCAAATCCGGATCGACCGGTGCTTTAATGCGGCGGAGTTGCCCGCGCTCTTCCAGGAGCTTGAGGAATCCGCGTAAGTCTCTTGCCACGATCGTGTTCCGTACTGAAGTTTTGAATGGATAAGGGGTGCACCGCAGGGATCGCTAGTCTCCCGACCGCTCTCATTTTCCGTGCATTTCCAT
This sequence comes from Rubidibacter lacunae KORDI 51-2, assembly GCF_000473895.1. Classification (NCBI taxonomy): domain Bacteria; kingdom Bacillati; phylum Cyanobacteriota; class Cyanophyceae; order Chroococcales; family Aphanothecaceae; genus Rubidibacter; species Rubidibacter lacunae. Next base: position 8,176 of record NZ_ASSJ01000046.1, read on the forward strand.
GGTAAAAGGGGTGTCGAGCGCGCGCCCACATGTGTTGTTCGCTGCTGGCAATTACTCCAGCGATCGGTGCATCGAGTAATCCGCACGGTTGCTTGCACGATCCAACCAGCTACCTAACATCAGGGTTCCCATTCTGGAAGTGTTGGGACTCTCCTTTCTATTGTTATGTCGGCTCCATCAAGTGGGTCTGGCGGCACAGCCGCTTGGGGGACCCCGTCAGACCGGGAAACGGGACGGATGGACCGAGCCTAGACATTACTGGACATTCGACCATCCCACACTTCTGAAAGTCGACCGCATCAACATGACGGCAATGGGCAAAAAGCAAGAGGTTTTTGAGTGACAGCCGCGGCGAAGGTTAGCGGCAAGAACCTTTGCTTGGGTGGGGAAACTGGGTCTACTCTATTAGGAGGGAGTTCTGGAGTGTGATATTGATGCAGGCTGAGAGGCAGGGTTCGCAAGGATTCTGCACCTGCACACCTCTCACTTGGCAGGAATAAGCGGCAAGGACTACTACGGTTACTGGCTGAGAGCGAAGCAGCGATTTAATTTGCGATGTTGCCGTTGATGGTGACCTAGCTGGAGGCTGTACCCTCTTTTAGAGATACACTCTATTTTTTACTGACACACCCTAGGGGTCAGGTTCAGCCAAGACTTAAAGAAAGATTTAGAAAGAGCGGGCACGCGGAATCGAACCCCGATCATTAGCTTGGAAGGCTAAGGTTTTACCACTAAACTATGCCCGCATCAGGCACCAACGTAGCACAGTCAACCATACATCCGCAATCACTTGTAGCTTTCAGATGAGCTGTCTTTCGTCTTTAATTATCTGAGAAGCTCCTCCATCCACACTTGCTAACATGCAGAGCTCATAGCACAGCCAATACCCAAGACTAACTCTGCATACGGTGATGCTAGTCAAGCCCCGCCCCTGGAGGTACTTTCGATCCCTGGTAGTCCCCATATATATTGGATTAGTGGTTTTAGCCCTACAAGGTATATCCATAAAGTTCATTGCCAAACCACGCCTGCTCCACCCGCTAGCTCGCTAGCAAACGTGGTTGTAATTGCGGCGGCGGGGGCGGTTAAGCCAAGTAGATTGGCGATCGGCGATAGAATACGGCGGTAATTTGCTGGCGGTCGGGACACGGCGTATGACAGCACGAGCAACCATTGGGATTATTGGCGGTAGCGGACTCTACCAGATGGAGGCGCTAACTGATTTTGAAGAAGTCCGTCTCGAGACACCGTTTGGCAATCCCTCCGATGCCTTTATCCTTGGCAAACTTGATGGCGTGTCCGTAGCGTTCTTAGCTCGGCACGGTCGCGGTCACCACCTGCTGCCGAGCGAGCTGCCGTTTCGAGCCAATATCCACGGATTCAAGCAGCTCGGCGTGAAGTATTTATTGTCGGCATCTGCAGTCGGTTCGCTGAAGGAGTCGGTGAAGCCGCTCGACATAGTAGTGCCAGATCAATTCATCGATCGCACGCGCTCGCGCGTCTCCACCTTTTTTGGCGGCGGCATTGTGGCCCACATTGGATTTGCCGATCCGGTCTGCGGCAAAGTTGCAGAAATCCTCGCTCATGCAGCTCAGTCGCTAAATCTGCGCGACGTGGATGTCCATCGCGGCGGCACATACGTGTGCATGGAAGGACCGGCATTTTCGACCAAAGCCGAGTCTGATTTATACCGCAGTTGGGGGGCAACGGCGATCGGGATGACTAACCTACCTGAGGCAAAACTCGCACGCGAAGCCGAGATCGCCTACGCAACCCTAGCATTGGTCACCGATTACGATTGCTGGCATCCCGATCACGACAGCGTGACTGTTGAAATGATAATCGGAAATTTGCAGCGCAATGCCACCAACGCACAGAAGGTCATCCGCGCCGCCGTCAGCCGACTTGCTGCCGAGCAACCAGTCTCGGAGGCACATTCAGCGTTGCAGTTTGCCATCCTAACCCCACTCGAACGCATACCGGAAACCGTAAAGGAAAATTTGCAGCCATTGCTGGCGAAGTATTTGTAAGCCTGGGTAGGTGAGATCGCCGCACTCATTACCCACAAGGGTGTAGGGAGACGCGTCAGATGTAAGGGACTGCTGGCACTGCTTGCCCTTCCTTGCATCTAGTCATTGGTTGTTGATTATTGTCATTGCCCCTATTGCCGGTCGAGCTGACGGGCTTTGTAGAATGCTTCGAGGCTGTCGCGATCGCCGACGTAACGCCAGTGCCATGGTTCGTAGCTGATACCTTGGGAGTTGTTGCGTGGGAACGACAGCTCGAAATGAAAGCGACTGGCATTCGCTTGCAACCAGTCAAATGCCGCCGTGTCCTCGAAGGTCTCTTCAACGTGAGTTGCAGGAACCCTCCCATCGCCAATATCGACGGCGTAGCCGGTGTGATGTTCGCTATAACCGGGCGGCGCACTGACGTTGGCTCGATCGCTGGGGTTTTGCGAGCGCTGAGCGGCTATTCCGAAGAACAAGTAATCCTGCTCGGATAGCGTCCGGAACCCCGAAAGTGGCTCCAGCAAAATGCCGTCGGCACGGGCAGCAGCTTGCATCTCAATAAAGTCCGCAGCAGCAATTGCGTGCAGGCGTATGCGTCCGTCTGCAGTTAGTGCGACCAAGTCGGAGGCCTGGGCTTCATCGTACGGCAAGTGTCCGAGAACGCCATCGTCTGGAGCGCGAGCTTCTTCGGAACTGAGTGCGGGTTTGTCTGTCGGTTCGGGGGCGGCTGTCGGAACGTTCGGTTCGAGAACAGAGGCATCAGGTGCTGGGACCATTCGCGTCAGTAGCCACGTGGCGACTGTGGCTGCAACCACAGCAGCTCCGGCACCTATAACCAGAGCGAGGTTGCTGCCAGTTGAGGATCTTTTCGGCTGCGGGCGATCGCGTCTGGCTTCAGGAATATCATCGCCATAGGTGCGGAAAGTGGGCTTCGGCATACCTCGTGTGTTCGCGTTCGACCGGACTGCACTGCGTTCACCTTAGCGAATAACAAGTCAGGAATTTGCAGCGCATCTAGTGCGATCTGACGGGCGCAAAATGCGCAAGTGCCACCGAGGCGAACTAGTACAGTCGCCACCGCAGAGCATTCAAAACAAGCAGCGCGTTGCGAGTTGGCTGTCGGCACGCCGATCGATCGCTAGCTGCCGACCTTACCCGTCAGCGGCGAACTGGCAATTGCTTCGTGCTTGACCGGAATGCGACCGGCGTGGCGGGCGAGGTAGCCCGACTCCGTTGCTTGGCCCATTGCACGTGCCATGGCAACCGGGTTCTCGGCCAGGGCGATCGCGCTGTTAACCAGCAAGCCATCTGCACCGAGTTCCATCGCGTAGGCGGCCTCGCTGGGCGTCCCGATACCGGCATCGACAATAACGGGAACTTCGGACTCGGCCGCGATGATTTCGATGTTGGCAGCGTTCCGGATGCCCTGCCCAGAACCGATGGGCGACCCTAGCGGCATGACCGTCGCGCAGCCGATGGCTTCGAGGCGCTTGGCCAGTTGCGGGTCGGCATTGATGTATGGCAGTACTGCAAACCCCTCTTTGACCAACTGCTCGGCAGCTTGCAGCGTTCCGATCGGATCTGGCAGCAAATACTTCAGATCGGCGATCACCTCGAGCTTGACGAAATTGTTGTCTTCCTGCCCGAGGAGTTTGGCCATCTCGCGTCCGAGTCGCGCCACGCGCACGGCTTCCTCGGCCGATTGGCAACCGGCGGTATTCGGCAACATCCACAAGCGCGACCAGTCCAGGGCCTCGGCCAACCCTTCGTGACCGGGAGCTTTGGCCTGAACGCGCCGGACCGCTACGGTAACGATCTCGCAGCCGCTGGCGACAATACTCTGTCGCATGAGCTTTAGGGTGGGATATTTCCCCGAACCGGTCATCAGTCGCGATCGAAAGGCTCGCCCCGCGATCGTCAGCGGTTTCTCCTGGGGTAGGGGCGCGATCGCCTGCGGAACGGCGAGCGGAGCCGCTGGCGTAGCACTCGATAGAACTTTGCGCGTCCCGTTGCCATTTTGATGGCCGTTCTTGGTGTTGGCAGTTCCGCGACCGACCACGAGCTGAAATTGCGCTGCTGACTGGAAGCGGTCCCACCGAAACGGTTCCAAAAGTGGATGGGTGTGTTGGCGGACGATTAAGTCGGCGATCGCCCCAGCCGTGACTGGCGCGAGCAGAATGCCGTTGCGGTGGTGCCCGGTAGCGAGGATCAGATTCTGGCAGGGACCGACGCCGAGGATCGGCAACTCGTCAGGGGTCGTCGGGCGATACCCCCACCACATCTGCTCGAGTCCCCAATTGCTGATGCCGGGATAAAGCTGTTCGGCCCGATCTAACAGGCATCGAACGCCCGTCGGCGTAATGTTCGGCTGCCAGCCGACGTCCTCAACGGTTGCGCCGACGACCAAGCGACCGTCGCAACGAGGCACCAAGTAAGCACTATCCGGTCCGAACAACACCCGCTGGATCGGGAGCTGCTCGACACGCGGCATCCGCAGCGCCAGCATCTGTCCTTTCACCGGACGGACGGGAACCGGTAACATCTCATGCGACCACGCCCCAGCAGCAAGCACGTAATACTCGGCTGCAAAATCGCCAGCAGAGGTCCGGACGCCGACGACCTTGCCCTGGCGGCGAAGGAAGCCCAATGCCCGAATGCCTTCGCGGATTTCAACGCCTTTGGCGCGAGCTGCTTGCTGGAGTGTTGCGAACAGTTTGGCAGCATCAACCTGAGCGTCCTCGGGATACCACCAGCCGCCAACTACGTCCGGTCCGAGTCCGGGTTGATAGAGATCCAGCGTCGGGCGATCGAGCCAGGTTGCCGTATCGGTCGATCGCGGTTCGTGCGGAGCCTCTAACACGGGAGCGAGTATGCCGCAGGGCCAGTAACCGGTTTCCGAGCCGGCGATCGATTCGAGATTGCGGATCCATTCGGGGTAGCGCGCGCGCGACTCCAAACACAGATCGAGTAAGGGACTCGGCGGGATCTTTTCGGCTTGGGGCGCGATCATTCCTGCCGCCGCCCGCGTTGCTGCTTGTTGTGGGTTGCGACTGAGTACGACGGCGCGCGCGCCGCGCAAGCGCAGCTCTAGCGCGATCGCGACTCCCATGATGCCGCCGCCAATGATGATTGCGTCGCTCATAACCTACCTGTTTGACTTTTCCTCATGTTGCTCGTGTCATCCTCATTGCCCGCGCTGGCAATGGTCCGAGCCAATTACGCCGAGTATCGTTGTAGCTCTCTTCCGCAGTTCCCGACATCGTTGCGGACGCACCTTACTAACAAATACTTATAAATACTTTTGCACGACGGTCCAGCCGGTCAAACCCACCCAAGTAAAACCAAGTAGTAATAGGATGTTGATGCCGACGTGCAGCGATCGCGCCCGGGGATGTTTGGGACCGATCTGCGTAGCGCTACCTGCCGAAACTAGCACTAGTACCACTGCCGTCAGTCCGGCTGCCAGGTGCAGCGAGTGTCCGAGAGTGCCGAAGTGTCCGAGCGTCCCAACAACGCCGATGCTTAGCAGCAGCAGCACTAATGCCACCATTGTTCCGCCGATACCGTAGTGCAGGGGGCGCAGCCAGCGCGGTCGCGGGCGTTTGGCTTTGCGCGCGAGTGCTATCGACATGCCCGTCGCTGCCAAAGCAACATAGGCAGTAAGGACCAGGCCCATCGACCAAGCTGCAATCTTCCACAGCCACAAAAAAGACGGTAAGTCCAAAACAGATTGCGGAGCTGGTTCCAACGCCGCGCAGCTTCACAAACCATCTTAGGCAATTGCGGTCACCCTGCCGCCCGGTGAGCGATCGTTGCAGCACATCTTGGGAGGTTGAGGCAGCGATCGCCAACACCGGCATCACAGTTGAACGTCTCCAACCAAAGGCTTCGCAGAACTTTCTGCCTGAGTTGTGGTTCTGCCCGATTCCTTACTAAGCTCAGGACCCAGGCTGCTCGAGCGCGACTCGGACGGCTTAGCCATCCGCCTCGTCGAACCAGAACCCCATTCCTCGTTTTCGATCGCCGCTCGCAGGGGCGCGATCGCGCCGACCCAGCACCAAACTTGCCAATCGCGTCCGCTGCCACTCAACTCGCCCACATTGCATACCCCCTTCCAAGGAGACCTTCGCCGTGACTCAGCAAGCCCCAACCCCCGAACACCTGCGACTCATCGCCGCCCGCGACGGTCGCGAGCCTTGGAAACTCTGGGGTCCGTATCTCAGCGAACGGCAATGGGGCACCGTCCGCGAAGACTACAGTGCAGGTGGCGAGGCGTGGGATTACTTCTCCCATGCCCAATCCCATGCGCGAGCTTACCGCTGGGGCGAAGATGGGTTGCTCGGCATCAGCGACGAGCAACAGCTTCTGTGCTTCGCGATCGCCCTGTGGAACGGCCGCGATCCGGTACTGAAAGAGCGCCTGTTCGGACTCACCGGCAACCAGGGCAACCACGGGGAAGACGTCAAGGAATACTATTTTTACCTGGACAGCACCCCGACGCACACCTACATGAAGGGGCTCTACAAATATCCCCAGGCCGAATACCCCTACGGCTGGCTGGTGGAAGAAAACCAGCGGCGCGGGCGCGAGGGACTGGAATTCGAACTATTAGAGACCGGCGTCTTCAACCAAAACCGCTACTTCGACGTGTTCGTGGAGTACGCCAAGGCCGGTCCGGACGACATTCTGGTCCAAATCTCCGCCGTCAATCGCGGTCCCGAAGCCCATCCCTTGCACATGCTCCCGACGCTCTGGTTCCGCAACACCTGGTCCTGGGGCGACGAGGTCGAGAAACCCCAACTCCGCAAAGCCGAGGGCAACGGCGGAGCGGCGATCGCGATCGATCATCCGGAACTCGGAAGCTACTGGTTTTACTCCGAGTCCGGCGGCGAATTGCTCTTCACAGAAAACGAAACCAACTACCAACGCCTATTTGGCACTGACAACGCCATGCCCTACGTGAAGGACGCTTTCCACAGCTACATCACCGAAGGCGCAACCAGGGCGGTCAATCCCGAACGCGTCGGCACGAAAGCCGCCGCTCACTACGTTATGGAGGTTGCCCCAGGAGCCACGCAAGTGGTGAAGCTGCGCCTCAGCCGCACCCGGCACGCGATGCCCTTCGGGACCGACTTCGACAGCGTGCTAACAACCCGCCGACAGGAAGCCGATGCGTTCTATCAACAGGTGACGCCCTTCGAGATGTCCTATGACCTACGCTCGGTTCAGCGCCAAGCGTTTGCTGGATTGTTGTGGACCAAGCAGTACTATCGCTTCGATGTCACGCGCTGGTTGCGCGGCGACCCAAGCATGCCCCCGCCGCCGTCAGAACGCAGCCGCAACCGCCACTGGCAGCACCTCGACAGCGGCGATATCATCTCGATGCCTGATAAGTGGGAATATCCTTGGTTTGCAGCTTGGGATCTGGCATTTCATTGCTTGCCCCTGGCAATGGTCGATCCGGAGTTCGCCAAACACCAGATCGATACCATCACCCGCGAGTGGTACATGCATCCGAACGGCCAGCTCCCGGCCTACGAATGGGCGTTTGGCGACGTCAACCCGCCGGTTCACGCGTGGGCCGCCTGGCGCGTGTACAAAATCGAGCAGAAAGTCTGCGGGAAAGGCGATCGCGCCTTCCTAGAGCGGGTCTTCCAGAAGTTGCTGATCAACTTCACCTGGTGGGTCAACCGCAAAGACAACGACGGGAGCAATGTCTTCGAAGGGGGCTTCCTGGGGCTTGATAATATCGGCGTCTTCGATCGCAGCGCGCCGTTACCGACGGGCGGCCATCTGGAGCAGTCAGATAGCACTAGCTGGATGGCAATGTATTGCCTCAACCTGCTGGAAATTTCCCTGGAACTCGCCCGCGAGAACCCGGTGTACGAGGACATGGCAACTAAGTTCTTCGAGCACTTCCTATATATCGCCGACGCGATGAACCACATTGGCGGCGATGCCGTCCAGCTTTGGGACGACGAGGACGGCTTTTTCTACGACGTGTTGCTATTTCCCCACGGCGATCGCGAGCGGTTGAAGGTGCGATCGATGGTCGGCTTGATCCCGCTGTTTGCAGTGATGACCCTAGAACCGGAGCTCATGCAGGCGGTCCCTCAGTTCAAGCAACGGCTGGAGTGGTTTGTGGAGCACCGCCCGGACCTCAAGCGCAACGTTGCCTGTATGGAAACTGAGGGCGTCGGCGCGCGGCGGATGCTGGCGCTGTGCTATGCCACCCTCGGACGCATCGAGCCTACCGACAAACTGCGACGCATTTTAGAAAAACTCCTGGATGAAAGCGAATTTTTCGGTCCCTGCGGCATCCGCGCGCTCTCGCGATACCATGCCGAGCATCCCTACTGTTTCTCCGCCGACGGCAAGGAGTACTGCGTCAACTACGAGCCTGCCGAGTCGAGCAGCGGACTATTCGGCGGCAACTCCAACTGGCGCGGACCGGTGTGGTTCCCAGTCAACTACCTGCTGATCGAATCGTTGCAGAAGTTCCATCACTACCTGGGCGATGACTTCAAAATCGAGTGCCCGACCGGTTCCGGCATCTGGATGAATTTGTGGGAGGTCGCAACGGAGATCTCGCGGCGGTTGCTGCAGATTTTCCTGCAAGACGATCGCGGAGATCGCCCGGTCTATGGCGGTAACGAAACTTTCCAGCGCGACCCGCACTGGCAAAACTACCTGCTTTTCTACGAATACTTTCACGGCGACATCGGTGCGGGCATCGGTGCCAGCCACCAAACGGGGTGGACCGGGCTGATCGCGAAGCTCGCGCAGCAGTTCTGCGAGTACGGTGGCTAATGTCGCTCGAATCCGGACCCTGGCGGCGCGAGTGATGCTGGAGCGGGTTTGTAAAAGCTAAGCTCCGGCTGCAGTGCGCTCGCCACTTCCAAGTCACGACTGCTCGATTCACAACCGCCGATTCATGACCGCTTACGAACGCATCTATGCCGTCACTCGCCAGATCCCGCGCGGACGCGTCGCCACCTACGGACAAGTTGCCGAACTCTCAGGTTTGCCGGGACAGGCGCGATTAGTTGGCTATGCCCTCTACCGCGTAGTCGACCCGATTGGTGGCGACATTCCCTGGCAGCGTGTCGTGAATGCTAAAGGCAAGATCTCTTACGCCACGCGCCGCGAAGGCAGCGACGACCTGCAGCGATCGCTCCTCGTCGCCGAAGGGATCGACTTTTCACCCGACGACCGGATCGACCTGAAGCGCTATCGCTGGCAACCCACTGCACCAGTGGCCCTCCCCGATGGCGACCCTAGCGACGCTTCTTGCGGGTAAAGACATCGGTAAACATCATCAACATGCCGCCGATGCCGATACAGGCTGCCAAGCCGATCGCGATCGCGTCCATCATTTGGGTCGATTCCAAGTCCATAACGCTGTCTGCGTGCAACGGTTTCCAGGGTAGCGATCGCGACGCGGACTTGCAGGCGGGTTGCGTTTGCGCGCGACTCGATCGACACTACGATCTGAAGTCATTTCTGAAGAACGCGTGCGACCCACCGCCACCGCCCGCGGCTTTATCACCTCAAGTCTCGGGAGACGCTCATGGCGAGCAAGTACCTATCCGATCCGCAGAAGCGCGCGCTTGCGGCCGATACGCTGACAGTATTTTGGGGCGAATGGTTGGACCTGCGCGCCCGGATCGCGCAAATCCTGGCCACAGGGCTGGTATCGCCGCTGATTTACATCCTGGCCTTTGGATTGGGTCTGGGCGGCGCGATCGACCGCGCGATCGACTTGCCAGCTGGCAACAGCTACCTAGAATTTATTTTGCCGGGCATGGTAGCGCTGTCGTCGATGACGATCGGCTTCGGCGGGACGACGTTTTCAATTTGCGGCGAGCGGCTGTTTGCGAAAACCTTCGAGGAACTGTTGCTGCTCCCAGTGCATCCCTTGGCACTGTTTCTCGGTAAGGTCGGTGCAGGGATCGCACGCGGTCTGATGACAGCATCATCGGTAATTGTCGTAGCGTTGCTAGCCACCGGGAACCTCGGTTTCCTCAGCCCGTTGTTTTTATTGGTTTTGGTTCTAAACTGTGCGGTCTTTGCGGGTTTGGGAACGATTGTCGGATTGAGCGTGAACTCCCTAGAAAGCGTGGGGTTGTACAACAACTTTCTAATCGTGCCCATGGCATTTCTCGGCGCGACCTTCTTCGACCCGCAAACGCTGCCGCTTGCCTTAAAGGCGATCGTCTACTTCCTACCGCTGACCTATGCAACTATAGGTCTGCGAGCCGCAGTCTATCTGCCGCTTTCGGAGTTTCCCTGGTATTCAATTCCGGTTTTGCTATCGTTCGCGATCGCGCTGTCCTGGGTTGGGATGTATAAGTTTGCGCATCAACAAGACTGACCCCTAAATCCTCACGATGCCTCCCCTATCTTGCCCGGCAGCCGTTCGACATTAACCCGTATTCCGCATCCCAGCCGCAATACCGTTGATCGTTAGCATCGCACCGCGCAACAGTTCTTCCTTGCTATAACGAAAATGAATGGCTCCCGCTGCCGCTTGCTGGGTGTACTGTCGCAGGCGCTTGAGCAGCGAAACCTGCAAGAAGCCCAAGGGCACGATCGACGCATTCCGCAACTGCACCGAGCGCTGCAACTCCGGGTCGCCGTCGAGGAGATGTTCATACCCAGTGATCTGCAGGATCAGGTCGCGGGTCAGGTGGTACTCGCCGGCAATCTGGGCGAATAGGCGCTCGAAACGTTCTAGGTCGCCTGGAGCTGCTAGTTCGCGCACGTAGTGTTCTGCAACCTGTAAATCCACTTTTGCCAGAGTCATTTCTACCTTAGACATGGCTACTTTGAAAAACGGCCACTTCAAGTAGAAGTAACGCAATAGCTTGAGGTTCTCTTCCGACTCCTGCCGCAAAAAACCCTGAAGCGCAGTCCCCACGCCGTACCATGCCGGCAGCAACACGCGCATCTGCGTCCAGCTAAACACCCAGGGAATCGCGCGCAAACTGCTCAGATCTTTCTTGCCGCTCTTGCGTCGAGCCGGACGCGAGCTGATCTGCAGCTGACCGATCTCCTGAATGGGCGTTACCGACAAGAAGAAATCGAGGAAGTCGGGGTTCTCGTAAATCAGGGCGCGGTAGTGCTGGCGCGATCGCACCGCCAGCTCTTCCATGATTTCGTTCCACGGCTGAATGTCGTCGAAGCCGCTGCCGAGCAAGCTTGCCTGTACCACGGCCGTCGTTGCCGTCTCCAAGTGGTAAAGTGCCAGATCCGGGAGCGAATACTTCGACGCCAGCACTTCGCCCTGCTCCGTGATTTTGATGCGACCGCCGACCGTCCGATTCGGCTGCGCCACGATCGCCTCATAGGCCGGACCGCCGCCGCGACCGACCGAGCCGCCGCGACCGTGGAAAATTCGCAGCGACACCCCATATTGTTGGGCCGCGCTCTGCAGTGCCTTTTGAGCTTTGTGAATCTCCCAGTTGCTGCTGAGGAAACCGGAATCCTTGTTGCTGTCCGAGTAACCCAGCATGACTTCTTGCAGGTTCGTTGGCGCCGGCTGTAGCACCTCGTTTTCCGAAGGTTGTGGCTCCGCGAAGCCGCCAGCCAGGCAAGCTCGGTACAAGGTTAAGTCGAACAAATCGCTCATCACCTGCGGAGCCTTTTTCAAGTCGTCCACCGTCTCAAACAGCGGAACGATCTGAACGCTGGAGATGCCCGTTGCCGGGTCGTACAACCCGGCTTCTTTGGCCAGCAATAGCACTTCGAGGATATCGCTTGCCTCGTGGCTCATGCTGATAATGTACGTGCGACAGACCTGCTGCCCGAATTCCTGCTGCAAGCGACGCAGGCAGCGGAACGTCTCGATCGCTTCCCGTGCCTTATCCGAAAACGGCAGCTCGCCCGGAATCAGCGGCCGGCGTGTCTTCAACTCGGCGGTCAGCCAAGCCGCGCGCTCGGCAGGCAACAGCTCCTTATAAGGACGATCGAGCAGTTGCAAGTAGCTGACGATCTCCTCGATCGTGTCGGCATGGCGCGTGGATTCCTGGCGCATGTCCAACTCTGCCAAGTTGAATCCATACACCTCCACTTGGCACACCAATGCATCGAGGTCCCCACAGCTCAACCCCGTTTCCGACAAGCTGCGTTGGATCAACCGCAATTCGGCCAAAAAGCTCTCGCCCGTGGGGTAGTAGGCCCGCGGGTCCATTTGCACCGGTACGCCCGCCGCACCATCGCGTCGCGACAGTTGAGCGTTGCGTTCGCGCGTATTTTCCAGTCGCCGCTGAATGTAAGCGAGCTTGAGGCGATAGGGTTCCTGGCGATACCGAATCGCCAAGCGCTCGTAGAGGGATGGCATTTGCAATCGGTCCTGCTCCAAAGCATCGAGCAACTCTGGTAGGACGTCGCTCCAGTGCAGCGACAAGCTGAGCAAATCCGATAACTTCTTCAGCGCGCGTAAGTACTGTTCGATGACGAGATTGCGCTGGTAACAGGCCGTTTCCCAGGTGACGTCCGGCGTCACCGACGGATTGCCGTCGCGATCCGAGCCAACCCAGGACCCGAAACGGCAGAAGAAATTACGCGGCGGTTTCAGTCCCGGAAAAGCTGATTGCAAAGACTGCCGCAGGCGTAGGGAAAGTTGGGGAACTGCATCAAACAGAACTTCTCGGAAGTAGTGCAGCGTATTTTCTACTTCGTCCAAAACCGAAGGTTTGAACTGGTGCAGTTCGTCAGTCCGCCACCACAAACGAATTTCCTCGGTCAATTGCTGGACCGCTTCTGTTTCCCAGGCCGCCGCAGCACCAAGCATTGGATAGGCCGCCTCAATCCGATCCAGTTGGTGCAGAATGCGCGAGATGCGCCGCTGCTTCTGGCGAATCGTCTGGCGCACGATTTCGGTTGGGTGCGCAGTGAACACTAACCGAATTTCGAGTCGGTCGAGCAGCTGCTGAATCTGGCGCGGCGGTACGTTCAACTGCTGCATATGCGGGAACAGCCAGTCGAAGGTTCCTGCTGCTCGCTCGGTTGCGGTGTCCTCCTGCTGCCAACTGCGCTCGAGGTAGTTTGCTCCCGGAACGCTCGTACTGTTGTGGATGCCGTCCGTTCCGTTCGTGCCAACAGCTGAGTCTGCGAGATCGGCGTTTTCTAGAGGGCGATTGATGCGACGGGTAGACTGGCGGTCGCGCTGCTCGTAGTGCTGCTCGACGATGTTGATTAATTGAAAATAGAGTGCAAATGCCCGTGCGGCCCGCACGGCATCGTCCAAGTCGAATTCCTCAATCGAACGAGATACAGTTTCCGACGCCAGCGCAGCTTGTTCTGGCTCTGACTCCGTAGAACGCATCCGCTTGAGCATATCGACGAGTGGCTGACCGCATTCGTCGTACAGGACAGCCCCCCATAAGTCTTCAACCAATCGCAGTCTGTGTTGTAAAAGCAGACCGATAGCGGAGGCGACTGGCTTCAGTTCCGTCCGATTGGATTGGAGGCGTGACATCATAAGCTGCTGGGGCGATCGCTGCGCCGGGATGCGTTCTGGCTGAAAAGCTCACCACCAGATTGTATAGGCTAATTCGAAGAAGCGTAGGAGCTGCCGCATAGGGCTCGCTTCGCTACTGCATGGGATGTTAGCGCTTGGCACGTCTAGCTAATAGCACCGGTTGGCGGGGGAGATAGCTCAAACCACAGAAGACTTCGACATCACTACTCCACTTAAGCCGGGAGCGCATCAGGAATCGGATGTCATCTCAGACTCATCATCCTGGGAGAAATGCAGTACTGGCAAGCGATCGCCTCGTAACAACTCCTCACATGCCTCGCCGAATCCAACGCATGCTTGCCCGACCGACCGACCGACCGTCAACCCCACCAAAACTGGGGCTGTCATCAAGCCAAGCAAGATTTCAGTTGGGAGTGGCGGACGTCGTAAGCTCATAGATTTAAACAATATGCACCGAAAATTAAATAGAGCCTGACAATTACCCGTTCGTCAATGATAATAACAAGCCTGACTCGGCAAACGGCCTGAAAACAGTAATTAGTTTGTTGAAAATCACAATAAACTTTCACCCCCCCAATGTTGGCTAAGGAGTTGCTTTAGGTCGTGGAGCATGACATGACATCAACGGATTTGCGATTGCTGCCGGCACTAAAGAATTTAATTCGTAGCAAGAGTTTGCGAAACCGCGAATTCAGATCGACCGGAGTACCGGCTTTGAGGTGGAGTTGGTATCGTTGGCTCTCGACCGGCAAGTGAAGAGCTGGCTTGCGAGCTGAGGGAAAACGCCCTTAAGAGGTGGATTTCGCCACGCGGACGCAATCGAGTCCGCGCGGCGTCCGTTTCAAATGTGCTTGACGATTGTCTTCTGCCATACATCTTGCTGGTGTTCGCCGATGCAAGTGTCGAGCATCCGGCGGTCGTTGACGCTGAGGCTGCTGAGACGATGGTAGCCTTCCAAACCGATCGCTGCTGCGTCCTCTCCCGCGGCCAACGCAACGGGAGCAAATGCAATCGCGTAGGGATGGGATTCGTTGCTATATGGGTCGATTACCGTCAGCGAGAGTTGGCGCGTGCCAACCCGACCGTAGAAGCAACTGAACTCCGAACGCGGATAATAGAAAGTACCGAGGAGATAGTTATTACGCGCCTCAAATACGAAATACTCCTGCCCGATCTCGTCAGGTTGCTCGACACTCCCGTATATGTAGGTACCGTTGGGGATTCCCGGTGTCGGAATCGTCTCCGGCCGGGCATTGGCGACGGCTGAGGGCAGCATCGCGAGTGTTGCAAGCACCAACCGCAGCCCCCAGCCTTGCGCGGCCGCTTGCCATGAGCGCGCCGAATTCCATGTCAGTTGCTTTGCTGTTTGCTGTTGGGTTGCTCGTGCAATTGCCATGGACCCTTGTCTCCCGATGCGCCGCACATTAACAGTCACTACGCATATGTTCTTAACGCGCAATATCATTCCAGCGAGTCCGACGAACGGACTAATTTGCCTTCTGCTAATTGGAATAATTGCGACTGGCGCAGCACCGATCTCTCTTTCTTTTACATTAAGGCCGTGCCGAGCGCCTTGCTACTATCTGTGACAGTTCTTTGTTTGATATGGCGCACATCTTGCATCGATCGCGACTGCCAGCGTGCCTGTCCCAGCTCGCTGCATCACTGCGCCATACCTCTCAAATTAAGGACGCGATCGCCAGCTGGCAATTGATTCACCAACATAACTGAATTTTTCTCAAGTTTGCATCCCTCTGGCCAGGGCTCGGATGCGGTGCGGGCAACAATTTAAGAAGTGTATTTTTCGAACAGTTACGACAGTCAACCCGTACTGCACCCAAATGCCCGCAGGGCTCTTAATAGTTCGGGCAGAGACGGTTGCAATTATGAACCAAAATTGTAAAAAAACATAAACATGCTTGATATCGGATTTGCGTAAATCTTGCTGTACCTGAATCTTCACTTCAGATGAGGATGCTGCAGGAATTGCTGCAATCCGACTCGGATCGCGAGCTGGGGGATTTGGTACGAGAAATTTATCGCGATTATCGACGTAACTGGCAGGATCGGTTCTGCACTGGCACGGCGACTGGCCTCGACTGCCGCGCGTCTGTCACCGATTTCCAGGACCAGCGATCGCTTCACTGCTCAAAAAATTGAGTTTTTCGGCTCGAAAAGCCCAACTTTGCCTCCCGACCGACATCACCTACCCCGAGCAAGCGGCACCTCGATCGAGTGATACCGAATCAAAGAAGTTTCGCGACAGATAGAGCGTCGAGAATGAAGTCATAGCCTGTGAGCGCAGCCACAACCTCTGGGGTGAGTTCCTCGAGTAGCTGCACGAGCTTGCTCTCCAGTTGCTCCAAGTCCTCAAACACCTCCCAGCGCAAGTCTCGCTTCAGGTGCTGCCACACCCGCTCGGTGGGATTAAGTTCCGGACAGTACGGCGGCTGGAATAACAGCATCACGTTCTCTGGGAGCTCCAGACTCTTAACCGTATGCAGGCGACCGTTGTCCACGTGTAGGAAGAGAAAGTAATCTGGATAAGTTTTCGACCTTCAAGCAGGTAAGCCGCCTTAGCTGCCGGCAAAGTTGTTACCAAACGCCCTCTTGGAGCACTTGACCGAAGCTGACTCGATTATTGCCAGGCAAGAGCGCGCCAACGCATCGCGCGCGCTCGTCAGCCGATACTATTTGGTTGCTGCAGGCTTGTCAGTCGAAGGCTGAGTTGCTACGGGAGGGGCTACTGCAAGCTCATCTGCCGCGGTTACCACGGGCTCGTCCAGCGGCAGCCCGAGGACTTCCTTGTACATGCGCACATACTCTACTGCCGACTTTTCCCAGCTGAAGTTTTGGCGCATACCGCGTTGTTGCAGCCGCTGCCATTTATCGGGGAAGCGATAAGCTTCGGACGCGCGGACCATTGCCGTGTAGAAATCCAGCGGCTCGTAGCGATCGAAGCAATAACCAGTTCCCGAATCCGTTGCCGGATTATTATGCGAGACAGTATCGACCAAACCGCCCGTCTGGCGAACGATCGGCACGCAGCCATAGCGCATAGCCATCATCTGCGAGATCCCGCAGGGCTCGAAGCGCGAGGGCATCAAGAAAGCATCGCAACCCGCATAAACCCGTCGCGAAAGCGCATCGTTATACAGCAGCTGTACCGACATGCGACCGGGGAAACGCCCGGCCATCTCCCACAACTGGGTCTCGTAGTAGCGATCGCCCGTTCCGAGCACGATCAGCTGCGAGTTGGTGAAGCCCAAGAACTGTGGAAGCATCTGCACGATGAGATCGAGTCCTTTCTGTTCGACTAAGCGCGAGACGATTCCCATCAAAAATGCGCCGCGGTTGATTTCCAGACCGACCTCTTCTTGAAGGGCAATCTTATTGGGCGCGCGCCGCTCGATCGTATCGACCCCGAAGGGCTCCATGATGTATCGGTCTTTTTCGGGGTTGTAGCGTTCGGTGTCGATCCCGTTAACTATGCCGCGCATCTTCCCGCTAATAAATGAAAGTAACCCTTCTAAGGTTTCACCGTAGGCAGGCGTTTTAATCTGTTCGGCATAGGTGGGCGAGACCGTGTTCACGAGATCGGCGAATTGCACGGCTGCAGCCATCGTGTTGTGCCCTTGCATATACCACGGACACCAGGTCATCTGTTCCAGGCGCCAGCGCCAGGGTCCTTGGTAGGCGAGGTTGTGGATGGTGTAGATCGTGGAAATATCTGGAGATTGGTGCATCCACACCGGCAGCATACCGGTGTGCCAATCGTGGCAGTGCAAGATGTCGGGCTTCCATTCGTAATTCCAAACGAACTCCGCCGCGCCGTTGGCAAAAAGGGTAAACCGCCAGTCTTCATCTTCCCCGTAGTAAACGCGGCGTTGGGAAAAAGACGGATGCCCGAAGAGATAAAGCGGGACGTCTGTACCGGGTAAAACCGCCTGGAAGACCTGGAAGGTTTGGAACATGGCGTTGCCGACCCAAACTGGCTTGTCCGGAACCTCCATCTTGTCCGGCAAAAAGCCGTAATAGGGCATGAAGATGCGAACGTCGTATCCGAGTTTGCGGAGGACCTTCGGCAATGCACCGACAACATCGCCCATACCGCCGACCTTGGCGAGGGGTGCGGCTTCGGCCGCAACGAAGAGAATGCGCACCATAATGCTTTTTTTGGCTGACTGGCTGAACCGACAACTATGAAGGGAACGTTCCCCTACCTTTAGCAGAGTCTATACGGCGACCGGCCCGTTCGTATACCAAAGGGCGATCGCAAATGCGATCCCGAGCAAGTTCGACTTGGATGAAAGTACCTCAAACCGGAGCGGTCCCTGCTACTCAGCCGCGTCGCATGGCAAACCCGACCGGTCTAAATTTCTTAACGGGAGCCTGACCGCGCCAGATCAAATAGGGACGATCGCGATGTCTAACGCTCGATAATGGACTTGAAGGCAAAGTGCGGCAGTACGAGCATCCGCCGCCAGCGCCACGGCTCGCGGTAGAGACGGTAGAGCCATTCGAGATGAATGTTGCTCATCCACCCAGGCGCACGCGACTTCGCCCCTGCCCAGATATCGAAGCTGCCACCAACGCCGATCCAGGTCGCGGACGGACAAAGGTGTCGGTGGCGAACGATCCAGGATTCCTGACGCGGCACGCCAAGCCCGACCAAAATCAGGCGCGGTTGGCGAGCGCGGAGGTCCTCCAGAAACTCGGCTTGCCGCTCGGAAGCGATGTAACCGTGTTGGACGCCGATCTCGAGTTGCGGGTACTGTTGCTGCCAGTAGCGCGCTGCTGCCGCTGCCCGACCGGGCATTCCGCCGTAAAAGAAGACAGAATGAGGTGCAGGTAAACGCGCCAATCGCGCGACAGCTTCGGCAGCCAGCTCGATGCCGGCGCAGCGCGCTTGCAGAATGCCGCGCAAGCGCAAGTAGAACACCACGCCCGAACCGTCGGGAATGACAAGATCCGCTTGCCGAATTGCCGCTGCTAGCTCGGAATTCTGTCGAGCGAGCATTGCCATCTCGGAGTTCAGCGTCACTACGTGGGTGCCGGCACTGGCTTCCATCCGCTCTTGTAGCCACCCAGCAAAATCGTCGCACAGGTGGATTGGAAGCCCTAGGACCGAAGCCTGGACTGGCTCAACCGTATCGGTCAACTCCGGGAGCGATTGTTTTGATTGTTTCTGAGCGCGTACCACTCTTACGTCATTCCTAAATATATTTAAAGTCTGCAATTGTTTACTCGATCCAGCGACGGACAGTCCCACACAAAGGTTGCAGTAGTCGCTCCAATTGCCCGCACGGATAGTATGTTATTTCCAATTCCGACAATAACCACAGTATCAGACTTTTCCGTAGCCGAGCCAACTGAAACAAAGACACACGAAAGACGCTTCGCAGTTGCCACCAAGAAACCTAAATTTTATCGGTATGGTTTATCCAAACTTTTGGGTGGTTCGATTCAGTGCCTCTAGGCATTCTGAGGCAGTTGCGTTCGGACAAACTTAGCTTGCACCACTCGCGCTCAACCGGATTGGACGCGATCCATGTTGGCGTGCTGGCACGGGCAAGACAATTTCGCTAGTCGGAGTGCTCGCGATCGCAGTTGAGGGTGTCAAAATAGAAGGCGATTGCGCACGGGCTGCTCGAACTCACCATAGTGAAAGCAGCAGCACCTGTCAGAATCTTCTCTTCTTCAAAACCATTGACAACCGATCGGTAAATAATACCCTTAGTACGCGATTGCGTTATACATGCAAGTTCCTTCTCCAAGCGTCATGTCAGAAGTACAGATAACCGCCGCCGAGGTGTCCGGACTCGCACCGACTTTGACAGTTGCAACCTTCGAAGTAAGAGGTATGAAGTGTGCGGGGTGCGTCAGTGCTGTCGAGCGACAAATTGCGCAGCAACCTGGGGTCGTATCGGCAGCCGTCAATTTGGTGACAGCTTCGGCTGTGGTTCAGTACGATTCCCATCTCGGCAATCCGCAACAAATTGCCGACAAGCTGACTGCGACCGGATTTACAACACAGCCGCGAAGGAGTGACGGTTCGGACGAGCGCACCGATCCAGCAGTGCGTCGCGCTGCCGAACGACGCCAGCAGGCACGTCAGCTCGCGATCGCGGCAGCGCTGATCGGACTGTCGGCGATCGGCCACCTCAAGCATTGGGGCGGTCCAGAAATTCCCGTGTTGAGCAATATCTGGGCTCATTGGGGCTTGGCGACGCTAGCATTCCTCGGTCCCGGTCGCGCGATCGTGGTCGACGGCGCGCGCAGTCTCTGGCACGGATTGCCGAATATGAACGCGCTGGTGGGCTTGGGGACGACGAGTGCGTATTTGGCCAGCTGCGTGGCACTGGTGCTGCCCGGGCTCGGTTGGGACTGTTTTTTCGACGAACCCGTGATGCTGCTGGGCTTCATTTTGCTGGGACGCACCTTAGAAAGTCGAGCGCGCGGGCGGGCGTCGGCAGCACTGGAGGCGCTGCTATCGCTCCAGCCACCGGCCGCACAACTGGTCAACCAGCCCGATCCAAGCGTGCCGGCACTGCCGGTGCCGGTAGGACAAGTGCGGGCCGGCGACTGGGTCCGCATCTTGCCCGGCGAGAAGATTCCTGTCGATGGCGATCTTGCCTCCGGGCAAACAACCGTCGATGAGTCGATGCTGACGGGCGAGCCGATGCCGATCGCTAAGGGGCCGGGCGATCGCCTGGCAGCCGGGACACTGAATCAATCGGGGGCGATCGTCGTGCGGGCGACGCAGGTCGGAGGCGACACGACGCTGGCGAAGATCGTCGCGGCCGTGGAAGACGCGCAGGTGCGCAAAGCGCCGGTTCAGCAACTTGCCGACGCGGTTGCAGGGTATTTTGCCTACGGTGTCATGGCAATCGCTGCCCTGACATTCGGATTTTGGTATCTCTTCGGCACGCGCGTGTGGAGCGATGCGATCGCTGCCGGGCCGTTGGCAGACGTTGCTTCGCCGTTGCTGCTGAGTTTGCGGTTGGCGATCGCGGTGTTGGTGGTGGCGTGTCCCTGTGCGTTGGGACTGGCAACGCCGACGGCGATCTTGGTCGGCACGAGCTTGGGAGCCCAGCGCGGATTGTTGATCAAAGGCGGCGACGTGTTGGAGCGCGTGCGGCACCTCAACTCAATTGCTTTCGATAAAACCGGCACGCTGACGGAAGGGCGACCGACGGTAACGGACGTCGTCGTTGATGGCATGGAGATCGGCGACAATGCAGAGCGCGATCGGGTGCTGCAGCTGGCAGCAATCGCTGAAAGTGGGACGCATCATCCACTGGCCGCCGCGATCGTGGCAGCAGCGACCGAACGCAACCTCAAAATCTCCGGCGGTGCGGAGTTTTATACAGAAGCCGGCGCGGGGGTCGCGGCCACCGCGAGTGACCAGCGCGCTTGCGTCGGCACGGCAGATTGGCTGCAGTCCAGGGGCATCCCGATCGCACCTCACCTAGAGGCACGGGTGCGAGAGCTGGCGGCAGCTGGCAAGACGATCGCCTACGTAGCAGCAGACGGCGAAGCCATTGGCGCCATTGCTTTAGAAGATCGCTTGCGTCCCGATGCCAAGGCAACGATCGCGCGGTTGCAAGCGGCAGGACTGAAAACGCTTTTGCTGACTGGCGATACACCTGCAGCTGCCCGAATGATCGCCGCACAAGCCGGCATCGACCCCGAAAACACGATTGCGGGTCTGCGTCCGGCAGAGAAAGCCGAGCACATCCGAAACTGGCAAGCCGATGGCACGACCGTTGCGATGGTAGGCGACGGCATCAACGACGCTCCTGCACTGGCGCAAGCCGAGATCGGCATTGCCCTCAAAAATGGCACGGACGTTGCTATCGAAACAGCTGCAATCGTGTTGATGCGCGATCGCTTAACGGACGTAGTAGCAGCAATAGAACTGAGTCGGGCAACTCTAGGCAAGATCCGGCAAAACCTGTTTTGGGCGCTCGGCTATAACGCCATTGCCATTCCAGCAGCAGCAGGTGTTTTCCTCCCTCAATTCCATATCGCCCTGGGTCCGGCAGCAGCAGGCGGCTTTATGGCGTTCAGCTCTGTCATGGTCGTGACGAACTCCCTGTTGTTGAGGCGTTGGCGTCCGAACTCGAAGGATTGATTTAACTTCGTAACGATCGCGTGGCGATTGTATTGCAGTTTACGGTAATGGAGTCCGTCCAAAATAGCAGGGAATTGCAAACTTTTGCCCCTAGTCGCGATTCCTAGATGTTCGTTAGAGTCTGCTTAGTTAGATCGCACGACCTAGGAGTTTTTGCCCGATGTCTATTGCAAACCGCTTCATTGCTAGCACGACAGCGCTGGCCTTCTCTGCAGGCGCAGCGGCGATCGCGCTGACTCCACAACCGGCTAACGCGCACCCTTTCCGCAACCAAACTCGCTCAACCTACAACACGGGTTACGACTCGAATCCCTTCGGACAAGCGACATATCGCCAGCCGGCTTACACAAACGTTCCGAATACGAATGACACGCGCTACGATTCGGGTTACGTCACCTTCGGCTCTCGGGATAACACTGCGTTTACCAACTCCCGCGCGCGCAACGCGACGATTCCTGCTGGCGTTACGATCCCCGTCCGCTACGCCGAAGCCGAGAAGATCCTCGTCACGCCCGAAGAAACCCTGCCGCTGACGCTGAGCGTTGCCGCGAACATTCGCGATCGCCGCGGTTCGGTACTAATTCCTGCGGGCAGCAGCATCGTCGGGGAAATCGTACCGGCTGGTGGCGGATCGCAATTTGTCGCCCGCGAGCTGATCTTTGCCGACACCGGTCGCGCGCAGGCAATCTACGGCAGTTCCCAAATCGTCACGCGTACAGAAACCATTCGCGAGGGCGCGAAAACTGCTGAAATTTTAGGCGGGGCAGCGGCTGGAGCAGCTGCGGCAGCAATTATTGCCGGCGTGACCGGCAACAGCAATGCGGGTGTCTTTGAAGTATTGGGCGGTGCAGGCGGTGGTGCGCTAACCGGTTGGCTGATCGGTCGCGATCGCGCCGAGCTGATCTCGATCGACCCCAACCGCGACTTAGACGTGATCTTGCAGTCGCGCCTATCTTTGAGTCGCTAGGTCGAGTTGCGATCGCAAGACATCTCGATAAACTTGATGGGATGTCTCTGCCCCTTACCCTCCATGTCCGTTGCTTTGATTACAGGTGCTTCCTCTGGGATCGGTATGGCGTTTGCTCGCGCGCTCGCGCAACGCCAAACCGATCTCGTTTTATTAGCGCGGCGTAAAGAACGCTTGCAGTCCCTCGCAATGGAACTGCGCGATCGCTACTCGATCCGCGTCGAGTTCCTCGTTCAAGATCTAACAGCTCCCGATGCCGTCGATTGTGTCGAACGCGGGATCGCGACCCTGGACTTACCCATCGATCTACTCGTTAACAACGCGGGATTTGGCGACTACAGTCCATTCGAGCAGGGCGATCGCGCCAAGCTCTTGCAAATGATTCAACTCAACGTGATGGCGCTGACGGATCTAACCTACCGCTTTCTACCATCGATGCTGGCGCGGCATTCTGGAGGCATCATCAACGTCGGGTCCACCGCGAGCTACGTCCCGCTGCCGTATATGGCTGTTTATTCAGCAACTAAATCCTTCGTACTCAGCTTTAGCGAGGCACTTTGGGCGGAAACCCACGATCGCGGGGTCAAGGTTCTGGCATTGTGTCCGGGCCCAACAGCAACGGATTTTTTCAAAATAGCGGGTATGCCAACTGATGGCGATATGGTTAAACCTTTGAGTTTTGCCACCCCCGAACAGGTCGTTGAAGAAGCTCTGCGAGCTTACGATCGCGGTCGCGCGGCGATCGTCGCGGGCGGCATTGGCAACCAAATGCTCTGTGCCGCACCGCGCTTTGTGCCGAACGAATTTCTGCTCAAGGGCGTTGCCGGGTTGTTCCGACCCCCCGAGGTATCCGAACGAACCTAGCAAGCGGTTAGCGATCGAGATCGGGACGTACGCCGACAGTAAGGTCGGATCTTATTTGGAATAGCGCGATCGCGTTTCCACAGGCGATCGCACTGTTACTTTTTCTTTTTGGCGGTCTTGCGGGTCTTTGCTTTTTCCTTCTGTTTGGCCAGTTTCTCAGTTCGCTTAGCAGCATCGGCTTTGCGCTTTGCCTCTAGTCGGGCTTGCTCTTTTTCCTGTTCGACTTTTTCGAGATAGTAGTGGTAGTCGCCTTTGTAGACGACGAGTTCGCCGTCGCGGATCTCGACGATTTTGTTCGCCACCTTCGAGATAAAGTAGCGATCGTGGGAGACGATCAGCGCCGTACCTTCATACATCTGAAGTGCGTTTTCTAGTGTCTCTTTCGCTGGGATGTCTAAGTGGTTCGTCGGCTCGTCGAGAACGAGCAAATTAACTGGAGTCAGCAGCATTTTTGCAAGCGCCAACCGTGCTTTTTCACCGCCACTGAGGGCAGCAACGGGTTTGGCAACCGTATCGCCGCTAAACAAAAACTTGCCCAGCATCGCCCGAAGGTCCTCGTATTTCCAATCGGGAGCAGCGTCCTGCAGCGTTTGGAGAACGGTGAGATCGAGGTCGAGGGCCTCGGATTGGTTTTGTTCGAAATAACCGGGAATGACAGTGTGGGCTCCCAAGGCAACCGTGCCGTCCGTTGGCTGCTCGATGCCGACGATCAGACGTAAAAGTGTCGATTTGCCAGCACCATTCGGTCCGAGGAAGGCAATGCGATCGCCGCGCTCGACGAACAAGTTTGCCCCGAGGAACAACACCTTATCGCCGATCTCATAGGTCAGATCCTCAACCTTCACGACCTCCAATCCACTGCGCGGAGCGGGTGGAAATCGGAAATTCAGTACCTTCACGTCACCGTCTGGTGCCTCAATCCGCTCGATCTTTTCAAGCTGTTTCTCGCGGCTTTTCGCTTGGGTACTGCGCGTGGCACTGGCCCGGAAACGCTCGACAAACGCTTGTTGCTTGGCAATTTCGGACTGTTGGCGTTCGTAGGCGCTTAACTGGGCTTCGCGATTGAGCTGCTTCTGTTCCAAATAGCTCGAATAGTTACCCAAATACGTTGTTGACACGCCGCGCTCGGTTTCGACGATCTGCGTGCAGATCCGGTCGAGAAACTCTCGATCGTGCGAGACAATGACCATAGGCAACGACAACTGCTTGAGATACCCTTCCAGCCACTCAATGGTTTCGAGGTCGAGGTGGTTGGTCGGCTCGTCCAACAGCAAGACGTCCGGCGCTTGTAGAATCGTCTTGCCCAAGCACATGCGCATTTGCCAGCCACCGCTAAAACTGCTGACCAATGCTTGGCTGTCGTCGGGCTCGAAGCCGATATCGGCAAGCAACCGACTAACCCGCGCGTCAAGACCGTAGCCGTCTAGGGACTCAAACTGATGCTGTAAGCGATCGAGTTCGTGGATGAGCCGTTCGAGTTCGTCAGGGGCGGCAGATGCCATTGCACCTTGCACCCGCGCGAGTTCGTGTTGTACGCGATTGGCTTCGGTAAATACCGTCCACAATTCTTCGTGTGTCGTACGTCCTGGCTCTACATCGAATTCTTGGTTGAGGTGAGCAATCCGCAGTGATGCCGGTCGCACGACCTGTCCGGTAGTCGGTTCTTCAACGCCCATTACGATCTTCAGTTGCGTTGTTTTCCCGGCACCATTGACGCCGACGAGTCCTACGCGATCGCCTGCTTTTACCTCCCAATTAACGTCGCGCAAGACTTCCCCTGTAGGGTAAATCTTGCTAACATTTTCGAGCCTGATTACCGTCACGTTCGATCGCTCCAGCCGCACACCACGTTCATCTTAGGACCTCAATCGAACTTCAGTAAGGTTCACTCGCCAGCGATCGCGTCATGCTTTCAGCCGACCCTTCGCAATCGGATCCGATGCATTGACTCGTGGGGCAGGCGATCCGGCGGTCATTCGCCTGACTATCAATCGACATTGACATCCCATCGCTCTGATGTGTGGCGATTACTCGCGCTGGAATCTGACGCCAAACAACGCGCTCATGACTAACTACACACCCGTTCCAAGAGGGGATTGCGCGGTCTCTTCGGGGGCCGGGTTTGTTCTGCCGCCGCCAGGATTTGCAGGGCTGCAGTGGGTTCAACCGTACGATGCCGATCCACGAAAATGCCGACCTGTGCTTGTGACTCGCACGCCGCGGGCGCACCAGCAAATTCACCGCACCATCCCCACCTCCGATCGCCCCCTCGGTAATTTCTGCACGACGCTGGTGAACGCACTCGTCGGTTTCGATCGGGCGACTGGCGAAGCGGCAAGCAATCAAGCAGTTGTGACATCCTCTCGACGCTGATGCT